>JAILHV010000213.1 GCA_024695625.1 Treponema sp. | reverse complement strand
TGGAAGAAGCGTGAATACTACGAAAAGCCTTCTACAATCCTCAACCGCAAGAACAAGACTTTGCAGCGCAAGTTGATGAAGAAGAACCACAAGGGTCATGATTCAAAATCATTCTAATGGCTTTTGTTTAAGGGCCTCCGTAAAAGTGCGGAGGTTCTTTTTTTTGCCCGCCAGCCTAATCCTGCTTTTCTGCCTACTCTTTTTTTCCTGTGCAAGCAATCCGCAAACTTTGCCGGACAGTCTGTCTGCTCAAGAAAAGCTTTCTGTAGAATCTTCATATATTCCAAGCAAGTTTGAATGGTCGCCCTTGTGCATGGGGATTGATACCTTCCGCTTTGAGGACACGGACATTCCCTTGGTTTACCATGTAGTTCGCATTGATTTGACGGAGCCAACTCTTACCCTTGCCTGCGTTAAGGGGAGCGTTCCTTCTGCCGCAAGAAATGCTTCTGTACGCCTTGCATTTAACGCCACCCAGTTTGAAAGCAAATTCCTTGTCTTTAACAGGCTAAAGGGTGTCTGCCGGATTGACGGAGTGGAAATTAGTAAGCCTGTAGAAAAGTATTGTGCACTTTTGTTTGATTCTCCTTTGCAAAATGGGGCCTGCGGTAAGGGTTTTAGGGCTTCTATTGTGGAAAGTCAGACGGAAGAGGCTCTTTTGGGCTGGAAGAATGCAGTGGGGGGATTTTTTGTTGTGCTAAAGGACGGGATTCCCTGCCACTTTAAGGTTCAGTCGCTTAGGGCACGCGTGGGGGTGGGGCTTACGGAAGGTGCAAAGACCATGTATGTTCTTGTGGTAGAAGAAAATAACAGTTCTGGGCTTTCTTATGGGCATTGCTCGCTTTTGTTCAAGGCTTTGGGCTGCAGGGACGCTATGGAATTTGACGGTGGGCATTCAAGTGCACTTTATGTTGATGGAAAGAGTGTGCTTGATGGCTATCCCTGGAGAAGCTCACTTAATGCAATCGTTGTGCTTTCCAAAGATGGCCTTGGCGGAGGGATGGAATAAACAAACCTACGCCGCCGTGTAGGGGCGGGCTTGCCCGTTCCGTAGGAATGAAGCCGAATGGCGGAACCCCGGAAGGGCGGTGGCGCAAGGGCATGTCTGTCGAGTTAGCCGTAAAATAAATGGTAGAGCAATTAGGACGTTCGTCCATAAGACGTTCGTCCATAAGACGTTCGTCCATAAGAATATAGTCCATAAGAATATAGTCCATAAAAGTATCGTTCAAATTTGCCGATAATTTGATATGCGCAATAAATTTTCTATTATAAAAACAGTTTTCTTTCTCTTTTTGGTTTTTAATCCGGCCCTTGTTTTTTGCCAGCAGGCGGATGATTCTGGTGCGGCTGCCGATGACCCAATGACGGTTTTGCAGAGCGACATTTATGTTGAATACAATGACGGAAAGCTTCCCGGTACAAGTTCCAAGGGCGTGAACCTTTACGTAAGGAAAAAGGATGGCGTTAAGAGCGTTCTCCTTGTTGAAACTTCCACAGACCCGGAGCGCAAGATGGACAACTATGCCTACCGCGCAGAGCAGTTCAACCCGGTGAACGGACACGAAAGGCGGCTTTTGAACGGAAACTTTTTGGAGAGCAGGGGGGCGCGCTATTCTCTTGTGTCTTCCACCGTAACAAATCACCCCAAGCTTGGCGAATGTTTTTTGATTTACATTCCGCCGGTAATCGTTTACGGCTACCCTTGGGAAAGGCACGGTTCCGTTACCCTTGGAAAAGGTACTTTTGTTAACATACGCACTTTTGAAAAAAAATACGCTGACTATACCGGCCGCTACAAGGACAATCCCTTTGTCTTTGACTTTAACTCTGCGGCACCAAATTCTTCGGAGATGGAAGCCCAAAAGAAGAAGTGGCTTGATGCTGAGGAAGAGGCCAAGAGAAAGCAGGCGGAAATTGAGGCACAGGAGGCTGAGCGCAGAAGGCAGTCCAAGCTTGCAAACGAAGAGGCTGCCCGTAAGAGGAAGCAGGCCATAGAAGAAGAGATGGAAGCCAGGCGCAGGCAGGCAGAACTTGCCCAACAGGAAGCTGAAAGGCAGAGGCTGGAAGAGCAGAAGAGGCTTGAGGAAGAGGCCAGACGAAAGCAGGCGGAACTTGCGGAAAAGGAAGCCGAGCGAAAGAGGCAGGAAAAACTTGCCCAGGAAGAAGCTGAGCGGAAGAAGGAAGAAGCACGCAAGGCTGAAGAGGAGGCCAAGAGGAAGCAGGCAGAGCTTGCGAAAAAGGAAAAGGCATCCGTTGAGCTTGTGGGCGGAATTGACCCCAAGGCAGCAAAGAAATTCAAGGAAATCTCAAGCGGGGGCGGCGGTCTTATAACCTATTCAAAGGGACCCCAGACCCTTACCAAAGACCTTGTAAAGCTTATGGACAATATTGATCCCAAGGACAAGGTGGACATAGTGTTTGCGGTGGATACGACCGGCAGCATGAAGAACGACATGAAGACACTGAGGGCAAAGTGGGTTCCCGAGCTAAGGCAGCAGCTTAGGGAATTCAAGGACATACGCATGGGGCTTTTGTGCTACCGCGACTACAAGGATGACTATTCTCTGAACGGGCTTCCTGTAAAGATGTTTGACTTTACCTCTGACATAGACAAGTTTGTAAAATTCCTGAACACACCCGTAATCAAGGGAACTGAGGGCGGGGACGTGCCAGAGGCTGTTTACGAGGCTCTTTTTGCCAGCATCTATTTCTACAAGTGGCGTGATGATGCGGAAAAGGTAATCATCCTCATTGGAGATGCGGAACCCCACCGCACCCCCCGCGGTACCAAAAAGATTACCCAGAAGACCGTAACGCAAGGCGCAAAGAAAAAGGGCATAAAGCTGAACTGCATCATCGTGCCGAACACAAAGTAGAGGCAGTTTTTAGTTTTTGGGTGCTTGCCGTCATTCCGGTTGGGATAGACCCTGAATCCATATTCGTAGCAAGTGCGTGCGAATATGGCGTAGAAGTTCAGGGTGACGGTTCAGAGCTCAGGAATTGCAGGCTCACCCACCATTCATTATATAGTGAACGTGGATATTTTGAGAGTTTCAAAGATTATATAACGCAAACAAATAGAATGGCTTCTTTCCCGCATAATTATCTTGTATAAGAATTGGGGTTCTTAGGGGCAAGCCCCTAAGCCGTGCCGGGGAAGGGTGGGGTTTAAGGGGCGGGAAACCCCTCGCTTCGGAGTAGGGGGGTGTCACGCCCCTTTGTTTAGTTAGACTTTAGCTGAGCCCACTCGCTTGGCTTTAGTCCCGTGGTTGCGTGGAAGGACTTTATGAAGTGCTTGGAGTCGCGGTAGCCGCACTTCTGCGAAACTTCGTAGACCTTGTAGATTCCAAGTTCAAGCAGTTCCTTTGCCTTGTTAATCCTTAGCTTCTTTAGGTAGTCGTTAAAGCTTGTTCCCGTCTGCTCCTTGAATTTTTCGGAGAACCATGTGTAGTTCGCAGAGACGTAGTTGGAAACCGTTGCCATGGTAATGTCCGGGTTGGTAAAGTTTTTTTCCATGTATTCTATTGCCTTTGTTACGAAGGGGGTTCCTCCGTTCTGCTTGTTGAATATGGCCGCAAGGTATATTACATAGTCTGTTACGAAGGACTTCCATTCTTCCACGGATGATGAGCGGAAGAGCCTTTCAATCATAACTTCCTTTGAATGCAGGTAGGCGTCGTTCTGGCTTATGGAAAGGTAGCGGCGGAAGAGGTTTTCGAGGATTTTTTCGTATAGGTAGAGGAGCCTTGCACTTTTTTGCCCTTCTTCGATGCCGCTAAAGTTGAAGAGGGCCTTTATTGACTTTAGGACGCTTTCAAAGTCGTGCAGTTCTACGAAGGATATGCATTTTTCCCAGCTTGTCTCTATGTCCGCAAAGCTTTCCGGCATCTGGCTTTGGTCTAGCGTGAAAATGCCTGTGTGCTTTTGCGGAAAGTAGCATGAAAGGAGTGCCACCTGGGCCTGGGTCTTTATCTTGCGCAAGTTGGACTGGGCTTCCGGGGCGGAATAAAGGGGGCTTATTCCCGTGTACATATTTGCAAGTTCTTCCGAGCCTTTTATCATTTCAAGAGCCTCGCAGGGAATTATGAAAAATCGGCATATTGAATTTTCGCTCAGAAAAAAGCAGGGGAAGCTTCCTGTTATGCGGTTGAGCGTTTCCTTTGTCTTGCTTCCGTTTACCGCAAGGCAGTAAAGGCCCTTTGGAAACTGTTCCCTGGGGAATGAGAGGGGGCTTTCGTCGCTGTTGCTTGCAATCTCCTGCATGAGGGATTCGTTCATCTTTTTGCGGCTGTCCCTTGCAAGCTGGATTCCCTTGTTGACCGCAGATATGAATTCATCCCTGTCCACCGGCTTTAGTACGTAGGCCAATGCACCGCTTGTGATTGCGGCTTTTGCGTAGGAAAAGTCATCGTAGCCGCTCAGTACAATCATGTAGGGCTTTGCCGCAAGCGAAGAAACCTTTTGCATTAGGGCAACTCCGTCTGTGCCGGGCATCCTTATGTCCGTAATAAGCAGGTCGGGCAGTTCGCTTGTGCAAAGGGCAAATGCCTCGTCGCCGTTGCGTGCCTCCAGAATTGAAACCTCTTCATTTACGTTTGTGAGTATGATTTTTTTAATTCCCGCGCGGATTGTCTTTTCGTCATCAGCAAGTAAAATTTTAAACACTTAAGTCTCCTTTTGGAAGGGGAATCTTTACGAGCGTACCCTTTCCCTTTTCCGATTCAATTTGAATTTTGTATCCGTCGCCGTAGAACATAAAAAGCCTTTGCTGTATGTTTTTTATGCCGATGTGGCCGCTTCCTTCTTCTTCTGCGCTTTCCTTCTTTAGGTATTCAAGGATTGCCTCTTTCTGTGCCTGCTCCATGCCGCATCCAAAGTCCTGGACGCAAAGATAGAGAATGTCGCCGTCTTCCAGTGTAAAGACCCTTATCACTGAATCCTTGGCTTCACCTTCAATGGCGTGGTAAAAGGCATTTTCCACAAGCGGCTGCAGCACCATCTTGGGGATATTCAGATGCAGGAATTTTTCATCCGCCTGGGTTTCCAGCGTAATCGTGTAGTCGTTCCTAAGGTTGAGCAGGTAGATGTAGGACTGGATGTATTCAATTTCCTTGGCAAGCTCCACAAAATGAACCCGCCAGCGCAGGCAGTAGTGCATCATCTTTCCGAGTACGGCAATTGTCTCCGCAATGTTTTCCTGGTCCGCAAGAACAGCCTGCATCCTGATTGTCTCAAGCACGTTAAAAAGGAAGTGGGCGTTTATCTGGTTCTGCATGGCCTTTAGCTCTGTTTCTGCAATAAGCTGCTGCTCCTTTTTTATCTGCGCAATCTGGTTCTGCAATTGGGCGGTCATCCTGTTGAATGTCTTTTGCGCCTGTCCAACTTCGTCATCACCGTCTACGCCAATCTGTACGCCAAGTTCCCCCAGCTGCACCTTTCGCATTCCGTGGATTACGGAGAAAACACCCCGCATTATTTTTCCGGTGGTGAATTTTATAAGGTAGAAGAGGAGTACTGCGGAAAAGAGCAGGGTAAGCACAAGCCCTGCCGTGATTCCCGCGACTGCCTTTGCGATTACGGAGGTGGAGCATGTGTGGACAAAGATAGTGCCTAGTTCCCGCGAGCTTTGCCAGATGAGGATTTTTCCCTTGTAGACCGTGCAGTGGATTTTTTCCTTGTCCGCTGCCTTAAAGTATTCCTTTTCCAGGTGGCTTATGTGTTTTTCGCCGAGTTCCTGCTGGACTAGTTTTATGGAATCGTTTGTTATGCTAAAGAAGTGGCTGCCCGAACCGCTTCTTCCCAGAGTGAATACGTAGTCGTTTTCGTAGGAACTTTGCAGCCGGTAGAGGAAGGGAAAGAAAGTCTTCATTGAATAGGAAACCTGCAGGTAGCCGATGGAGCGTTTTCCCAAGAGGATTTCCCTTGTTGCGCAGACTGAAAGCTCTTCGTTGCGCCTGTCGTTTATGTACTTTGCTGAATAGTTGAATTCCCATGGCTTTAGCGCGGGGAGGTTTGTTCGCGGAAAGCGGAGGATTACCGGCCAGCGTTCAGGGATTATTGTTCGCGGTGTAAAGATGCGGATTGCGTTGAATGGTTCAAGCGTAAGCATGCGCTCAAAATCGGAGGCCTTTCTCCTTGTGATGTCTACAATCTGTGCGTCGGTGTAGTTTTCCGGCATGGCCAGCATAAGGTTGAGCTCGTTGTCAGAAAAGACCATGGTCTTCATTCTGTTTACGGTGTCTATTTTTTGTAGTATTGACTCCACGTTTTGCTGCATGTAGAGCGTACAGATGTCTATGAGTTCCTGCCTTTGCCTTGTGATTGTCTTGCTGATGATGAAGGTGAAGAGCAGGGCTACCGGGATAAAGACAAGGCATGTGTATACGAAGACTACCTTTGTGGAAAAACTGAATTTGAGCCGTTCCAGCATTTCCCGGAATTTTTTTGTGAGTATGTGCTTCATGCGCTAGATTCCGAGTTTCTTTTTGTTGCGCTGCATGAGGCTTGTCTGGAGCTGCACCAGCTTCTTGTATTTTTCTGTCTTCTTAATCTGGTTGAATTCATCAAGGATGATTTCGAAGTCTTCATCGCTTTCGGAAAGCAGCAGGTTCTGCAAAGTGCTTCCCCACCGCCGCAGCACTTCCTGGTAGGTGAGGTTCTCTTCTGAATTTGGCGGAAGGCTTATGGCCTCGTATGCAAAGTATTGCTCAACATAGGGGCGGGTCCAAAGTTCCGGCTGGGCGATGGAGGGGGAAAGCTCCGTCTTCCACTGGGCCTGCCAGCCTGAGTCCATGAGCATCCAGTATGTGTAGAGGACTCCGTAGCGGTGTTCCAGCGTGTCCTTGTCGGAGAGTGAAAGCGTCTTTACGTGGGGCAAAAGCTCCGGGATTCCGTCTTCTATCGAATATGTTTTTCCTTCCTCGCCGAAGTATGTGTCCATTTGGCCTTCTTCCGAAATTAGGTAGGTGAGGAATTGGATAGCTCTTGCAGGGTCCTTGCATTTTTTTGAAATGAGGGTGAGTGTCCATCCTGAAATTCCGCCGAATGAAAGCTTGGGGTCATCCCCGCGTGAGTTTGCAGGCCCTCTTACCGCGATGTAGATTCCGTCCTTGTTCTTTTGGTAGAGCTTGTTCTGCGCGTTCTGCATGTCCCAGTTGTAGTAGAGCAGGGCAAAGTAAAGCCCCTTTTCCGCCTTTTCCTCTATCTGCGACCTCTTGTCCACAAAGACTTCCCTGGGCATGAGTCCAAGTTCATGGGCCTTTCTGAAGGTCTTGAGCCAGCGGATGTATTCCTCGTTTTCCGAAAGCCCCATTGCATAGTCGGTAAATTTGCCGTCCTGCTCAGGCGGGATTGCAAGAAAGTGGCAGAGCATGTCCTGCAGCTTTGGGCAGCCAGTTGCGGTAAATTCGTCAGTGCCTAAGGGAATGAGCGGCTCTCCGTTTACCAGGGGGAATTTTTCCTTTGCCATTTTTAGCGCATTGATGAAGCCTTCCGGAGTGGACATGTCCGGTGAGCCAAGCGCTTCGTAGATGTCCTTTCTTACGAGGAATGTTTCGTGGGAAGTAAGGCTTCCCTTGTACTTCCTGTAGTCATCCGGGGTATAGGATGCGTTAGGGTAGCCATAGATGTGCCCGTCTTCCATCGTGTACCAGGTGAGTTTGTCGCGGGATGCAACCTTAAAGAAGTAGGGGTCGTATTCCTTTGCGAGGTATTCCAGCGGGTAGAACATGCGGCCGTTTATCATGGCGGGAAGCTGGCTTTCCCTGCAGTCAACTGTGATTATGTCCGGCAGGGAGTCTGAGACAATCATTGAATTCAGCTCTTCGTTTTCATCCCCCGTCGGTATTATAAAGTCTATGCTTACGCCTGTCTTTTTGGTTATGTATTTGGATGCAGTGGATTCTCCCCAGTGGGCCTTGAACCAGCTGTAGTTTATGTACCAGCTGAATGTTACCGGTTTTTCCCTGTTGAGCGTCCAGCCGGGGGTGTCTGCGCTGCCTTTTGCGCTCTGCGGAAGTTCTTCCTTTTTTTTGCATGAGGATACAAGCAGTGCAATTGCAAGCGATGCTGCAAGAAATGTTGCAGTTGCTTTGAAGTGTACCAATGCCACGGCCTTTGTATTATTTGTAAGTCTCTTTTCTTTCATTTTATTTCCCGCAAGTTTCTTCTATTACTATACTATATTTTTCACAATTATGTAACAGGATTTCAATTTTCAGTACGGTGGTAATAGTTCGGTTTTGGCGACTTTGCATTTGACATTGAGCGCATTGTGCTTTACTGTAAAAAAAAGGAAAAAAAGCTGTAGAAATTTTACCTTTTCTACCAGAAAAAGCAGATTTTGTAATGTAGGCTGCGTAAGGGAAAGTTGACACGCGAAACATTCTGCACAAGCGTATGCGCGGGGAACCGTAGTGTAACTTCGAGCGGGCCATTTCGCATGGGAAATTTCCCTGAGAGAGCCGTTTTACAAAAGAATGTTTTGAAAAAATTGGAGGCATGGCTATGGCGGGCAATGAGAATTTTGTAAAGATTAACGGTGAGCTCTTTTACAAAATAGAAGACTATGATTTGATGGAAGACTTCTTCATGACAATAACCAGTTCTTCCGACGTGTGGAACTTTTGCTGGTCCCAGGGCGGAGTTACTGCAGGAAGAATGGATGCAAACCATGCAGTCTTCCCTTATTACACGGCAGACAAGGTTTCCGATGCAAAGACGGTAACAGGCCCCTATACCTTGCTGGCTGTAAACAACGGAAACAATATTGTCCTGTGGGAACCATTTGCCTCTCTTTCTTCCACACCCGCAGTCCGCGCCGCAAAAAATCCGTCCATTTCCCGCACCATCTACAAAAACACCAACGGTACGGAAGTAATATTCGAAGAAAAGAATGCAGACCTTGGGCTAACCTTCCGCTATGCCTGGACAAGTTCAGACAAATTTGGAATTGTGCGCCGTGTTCAAATAGAAAACAATGGTGCTAAGGCCGTGGAATTTTCCATACTTGACGGCTGCCAGAACATAATGCCTGCCGGAGCAGGAACTGAGCTGCAGAACAATTCAAGCGTGCTTTTGGATGCCTACAAGCAGTCAGACATGGACAGGGAAAGTGCCCTTGCACTGTTTTCGCTTTCTTCCGTTGTTTCCGACAAGGCAGAACCAAGCGAATGTCTTGTGGCAAACACCTGCTGGTTCACTAGCGGAATAACAATGATTTCACCTGATTCCCCAATGAAATTTGCCATGCTCGCAAAAAAATCGCTTCCCCAGCCGCAGGACCTTGCCGGTGAGGACGTTGTTAAGGGAAAAAGGGCCTCCTGCTTTGTCTGCAAAAAGGAAACACTTTCCCCAGGAGCAAAGGAATGCTGGAGCCAGGTATTTGACACCTTCCTTGATTCCTCACGCGTTGCAGACCTAAAGAAGCTGCTTGCAAACAGGGACCAAGCTGCAAGGCTTTTGGAAGAAGACATTGCCAGCTGCAAGCGCGAAATGGACAGCTTTATAGCCCAGGCCGACGGTATGCAGGATACCGCAGACAAAATGAGCTGCGTCCACCACAGCGCAAACGTAATGTTCAACATAATGAGGGGTGGAATCTTTGCAGACGGAGGAAAAATCAGCCTGGAAGACTTTATGCGCTTTGTCTCCCAGCGCAATACAAGCCTCATTCCTTCCGCAGAAAAAATGCTTGCCGGTTTTGCAGGCAAAAAGCTAATAAAGCGAAGCGAACTTGTAGACGCTGCCCAAAAGTTTGCAGACCCCCTGCTTTTAAAGCTTGCACTTGAATACATGCCGCTTACCTTCTCCAGAAGGCACGGAGACCCAAGCCGTCCCTGGAACAAATTCAACATAAAGCTCCGCGACGAATTTGGAAACAAAATCCTTAACTACGAGGGCAACTGGCGCGACATCTTCCAGAACTGGGAGGCACTTTCATACTCTTATCCTGAATACACCCCGTCGATGATATGCGCCTTCCTTAACAACATGACCATTGACGGATTCAACCCCTACAGAATATTCCGCGGTGGCCTTGACTGGGAAGTTCCCGATCCAAACAATCCCTGGGCCTTCATTGGCTACTGGGGAGACCACCAGGTAATCTACCTGCAAAAGCTTTTGGAAAGGCAGAATGAACTGGACAAAGACTTCCTGAATAAAGCCCTTGCCACAAAGCTCTTTAGCTCTGCTGCGGTTCCCTACAGAATCAAGGACTTTGCAAGCATACTAAAAAATCCCCGCGACACCATAGCCTTTGACCGCGAGGCAAGCAATGCCCTCATTAAGGCCGCAAAAGAAAGGGGAGGGGACGCAAAGCTAGTTGCATCAAAAGACGGAAGCATAGCCCTTGTTACCCTTACGCAGAAACTGCTGCAGATTGTAATAAGCAAGGCCGCAAACCTAGTTCCGGGCGGAGGAATCTGGCTCAACACCCAGCGTCCTGAATGGAATGACGCAAACAATGCTCTTGCAGGCTGGGGACTTTCCGTAGTAACAAGCTGCTACCTTAACCGCTACCTTACATTCCTCCAGACACTCTTTGCCCAGTCCCAGGACAAAAGCTTTACGGTAACGGAAGAAACTGCACTTGCATTCAAAGCGCTAACCGAACACTTTGCGGAATACGAAAACTACACAGGCCCTCTTTCTGCCGGCCAACTCTACGACTTTGTATGCAAGTCAGGTCTTATATTTGAAAAGGAGCGCAATTCCCTCTATAATAACGGCTTTGGAAAAGACTCAAGCCTCACTAAAGATGAAATTCTCCGCGGACTTATGCTCATAAAAGCGGCGGTTGTCTACACCGTAAGGCTAAACAAAAGAAGCGACGGCCTTTACCATTCCTACAACGTGCTTGTGCCGGGGGAAAATTCCTTTGGAATCAAATACCTGCAGGAAATGCTTGAAGGGCAGGTTGCAGTTCTTTCTTCCCACCTGCTTGGCGGAAAAGAATGCGTGGACTTGCTTAAGGCGCTTCGTTCAAGCCGCATCTACGAGCAAAGGCAGAATTCCTACATGCTTTACCCCAACAAGGAACTTCCCAAGTTTGAAGAAAAGAACAACGTCCCTGCAAGTGATGTGCAAAATCTTAATGAATTTATTGGCCGCTCAAAGGGAACGGTTATTTCTTCGGATGCAAACGGAGTCTTCCACTTTAACCCTTCATTCCTGAATGCCCGCGTAATGCAGGAATTTATCCAGAATCTGCCAGATGGAATGAAGCCCAGCGCAGAAGAAGAAAAGGAACTACTTTCGCTCTACGAAAAGACCTTCAACCATTCAAGCTTTACAGGCCGCTCTGGAACCTTCTACGCCTACGAAGGCCTTGGCAGCATTTATTGGCACATGGTTTCAAAGCTGCTCCTTGCCGTACAGGAAAACGTTGATGCCGCATTTGCTTCGGCAGACAGCCAGATGGCAAAAGAACTTGCTTCTATTTACTACGACGTGCGCTCAGGACTTGGCTTTAACAAGACTCCACAGCTTTACGGAGCCTTCCCCCAGGATCCATATTCGCATACGCCTTCAATGCAGGGGGCAAAACAGCCAGGTATGACGGGACAGGTAAAAGAAGAAGTCATTACCCGAAGCGGAGAACTTGGAGTCCGCGTGGAACATTCATGCCTTGCCTTTAAGAGCCTGCTTTTACGCAAGACTGAATTTAAGGATGATTCAACACTGGAATTTACCGTCTGCGGTACAAAGGTAAAATACATCCTTTCCGACCAGGACAAAATTGAAGTGGAAACGGACCTCGGCAAAGTGGAGCGCACCAGCACAAGCCTTACACCTCAGGAAAGCCAAAGTGTCTTTGCCCGCGATGGCCGCATAAAGGGCATAAAAGTCTTTACCACGCTAAGGGAATCTTTGGTTTAAGAGAATATAAAGTATTCTTTTTCTCTTCTGGACGAAAGCTCTCTTTGCTAACCGCCCTTCGTCTGCATTGCTTGGCTAAAAGTAGCGCCAAGGAGGGCGCGTCATTTTGTTGCTATAGAGATAGGGTAAGTTTTCGCAGAAAACTTACGGGAACAAAATACCAAGGAGGGGATTTTGTTCCCAAGGCTCCATGGCGGCGTAGGCTTCTTTTTAAGTACGTAAAAAAACGGTCCCCCTGAACCGCAAACCGTCACCCTGAACTGCTACGCCACATTCGCACGCACTTGCTACGAATGTGGATTCAGGGTCTGTACCGATAAGCCCCGCATTCATCTTCCACAGATTCCGGGTCGGAGCCCGGAATGACGGCTGCCCCTGGCATTTCCTTAACTTTTTTCAATTATTCTGCCGAAAAAATAGACATGCACCTTTTTGTGCATTATATTTACAGAAGAGAGAGCTGTTAAGGAGAATATTAACATGAAAAGAACTTTAGCTTTTGCAGCAGCAGCCATGAGCGTGGCTTTTGCATTCGCTGGCGGCGTAGAAAACAAGACAAACATGAGCACAGGATATTTGCGCAACCCAAGCCGCAACGCAGAATTCCAGCGCCCGGAAGCTGCATTCTACAACATCGCAGGTACAGCCTTTTTGCAGGACGGCCTTTGGATAGAAGCCGGCAACCAGTTTGTATTCAAGGAATACAAGCATGAACTTAATGATGATACATTAGAAGCATTATTCAATTCTAAGGACATAGTTACGTCAGCCTCTGATACAACAACGGTATGGCTTTACCCTGACTTTGATGCAGTTTACCACAAGGGTGATTTTTCTGTATTCATGAACTTTGGTGTCTATGCAGGTGGCGGTACTCTTAATTTTGATGATGGCTCTCCTGCAATTGGTGAAAAGCTTATTTCCGCTGCAGGTGATGCTCAAACAGCTGCACAAAAATATGCTGCTGCGGGAAAAACTGCAGAAGCACAAAAATATGGTTATGCTGCACAGGCCGCTGCGGGTGCTGCTCCAGACCACAGCCTTAAGGTAAATTCCATCACTTATGGTGGAGAGATTGGCGGTGCATACAAATTCCTTGACGGCATGGTTTCTGTTGGTGCTGCCTTACGCATGGTCTACGGAACCCAGTCTATGGAGCTTACTTCTAGCAATGCTGTTTTCAAGCAGGTAAACGGCGGAGACACAATAAGCTACGATGCAAAGGCAACTGGTTTTGGAGCTGTATTCGGTGCTCATGCCCGCCCAATCGACAAGCTTGACCTTTCTCTTCAGTATTCAACAATCAACAAGATTAAGTACAAGGTTGACAATGTTGACGGAAACTTGGCAGATGGTATGGGCATTGAGGACGGAAAAAAATTCAACACAGACCTTCCAGCTTGCCTTGGTTTTGGTGCCGCATACAACGTTATTGACCCGCTTCTTCTTTCATTCAGCTGCAACTACTACTTTAACAAGCAGGCTACAATGGATTCAATCCTTGGTGAAACAGACTACGACAACTCAATTGAATTTGCCCTTGGTGCAGACTACAAGATCAACGACATGGTAGGAGCAAGCCTTGGCTTTTCATATTCAAAGCAGGGAACAAACGACGAGTCAAACAGCTATTTCTCACCTGTCTTGAACAGCTTTACACTTGGCGGTGGCGTAGAAGTAACCCCAATCGAAAATCTTACTTTGACAGCTGCTGGTATGTGGGTTAACTACTTTGATGAAGACTTTGATCCATTCAAGCTTTCAAAGGACCTCTTTATGGCAAGCATTGGCGTAACCTACCGCCTGCCATTCTAAGTTAAGGCTTTACCTAGCCAACAACAAGCGCAGTCTGCATAACCAGGCTGCGCTTTTTTTATGGGAACCAACTTATCGTTTTTCAAAAGGCATCCTACCCCCGATTGGAAGGGTTGCCATAGGCAAGACCGCCGTAAGGCGGGCCGGAGCGCGTGAGCGCGTAGCCCTGGAAAGCGGGTTTAAGGTGTAACCTGCAATTTTGAAAAAATTGCAGCGCGATTTGAAAAAAAAGCGGGTCCAGAAAAAGAATAAAAAATTATTTATCCATAATCGTAATTTCTACGCGGCGGTTTTTTGCCTTTCCTTCTTCCGTGGTGTTTGGGGCGATTGGCTTTTTGTCTCCAAAGCCCTGGGTAAAGATGTGGTAGTTGTCTTTTACGCCAAGCTGGATTAGGTAGTCGGCAACTGCTTTTGCGCGCGCTTCGCTAAGTTCCTGGGGGTCGCGGCCTTTGCCGGTTGCGGTGTGTCCGCTTACAAGGATATCGTTGTCCGGGTAGGCTTCAAGAATTTGGGCAAGCTTTTTTAGCTTTTCCGTTTCGCTGGGCATGAGCTGGGAACTTTCCGCCTTGAACTGGATGTTTTCCATACTGAGGGTAAGGCCCTTGTCGCTTTTTTTGACGGTAACGTTTTCTATGCCAAGGTCCTTGATCTGCTCTTCAACGGCCCTAAGCTCGTCGTCGGTTCCGGTACGGATAAAGTCTGTAACTTCTGCGTGTGCCGTTCCGCGGAATTCGTAGATGTTGCCGTAGGCGGTTTCTATGAGAATCCTGAAGTTTTCTACGTAATGGTCAATTGCGCCTTTTTCTGCATCCCAGTAGATTAGTTCGTCGCTAAAGCCCATGGTTGTTTGGGGGTAGTCGCCGTAGTAGTTTGCGGAAGGTCTTTGCGGGGCCTGGGTGTAGAGTGAATATTTAACGTGGAAGACGTGGAGTACGTTTCCCTCTTTTTTTGTTACCTGGTTGTTCCTCTGCTTGCTTATGGAGGCTGCGGCATAGCTCATCTGCTTTACTTCGCGTTTTTCGCGGCCAACGGTTCCAAGGTATTTGTATGTGGCGGTGAAGGGGACTATGTAGGGCTTTTCCAGTCCAAAGTTTTTCCTAAGGTCGTGGGCTTCGTGTCCTTCCTGAACCCATGTGTCGCCTGGTTTTATTGCGTGGTCGGGGAAGATTGGCACGTCGCGGACGGTTGGCATGAAGTATTCGTCGCCGATTGTGTAGCGGCCAAGGGATGTGCGGTCAAATACGCTCTTGTATTCTTCGCCCCAGCTGAAGGTTTTTCCTCCGCCAAGTCCAAAGGCGTTTTCTGTTGTCATGAAGGTGCATTCGTTTGTGCCTGAGCCGGAAGATGCATCAACTCCGGTAACTTCTGCACTTACGCGGTTTACAATTTCGCCGTGGTGGTCATAGCGCATGTTTACGAATACGTCTTCGTTCACTGTGGAAAGGATTGAATACCTGTCGCCTTCCTGGTACTTGAATTTGAATTCTAGGCTTCCTCCGCTTGTATCTATTGCAGATGTGTCCAGAAGTTCAAGGCCAAGCGATGTTTCCTGTCTTACCTGGGGCTGCTGTGCTGCCGGCTGGCGTACTTGAGGCTTTGGTGCCTGTTTTTTTTGTGCCTGCTGGGCAAAAAGGGCAGGGGAAATTAACGCGAAAATAAACGGATAGGCTCTTTTAAGCATAAAACACCTCTTCTTATAAATCGGCAGAACTTGCGCCTTGCAATAGGGCTGTCCGCTTGCAACCGTCTTGTGCCGTTTTGTTTGATTAAGTGTCCCAAAAGTGCTAAACTGCATTTATGGGAACAAATTCACCTTTTCAGGACCTTGAGCTGGAGCAAATCCTGACATTCATAAAAACAAATATTGCTCTTTTTGTTACAGCTGCGGCGCTACTTGCCTTTTTTTTGATTCTTGGCATATTGATTGGGCGCTCCATACAGAAAGCGGCGGATTCGTTTGTGGTAAAAAGGGCCCGTGAGGATGCGGTAAAGCGGAGCCGTTCGGTTCTTGGCGGACAGGCGGCTGAGCAGCTTGCTCCTTATTTGCCCGGTTTTCCCTGCAATCCAGCAGATGCACGTTTTGTTGGCAAGCCCATAGATTTTGTGGCTTTTCCCGGTGCCGCTGAGGGGAAGGAAATACGCGAGGTTCTTTTTGTGGAGGTAAAAACCGGCTCTTCCACCTTAAGTGCCCGTGAAAAGCAGATAAAAGATGCAGTTAAAGCTGGCCGGGTGCGGTATGTGGAGATGCGCTTGGGGGACAGGTCTTAGGGGGTGGCAAGGGGAGCCTTTTGCAGTTCCTTTACTTCTTCCAGGGAAAGGGAGCAACACTTTGCTATCATTTCGGGGGAAATTCCTTCTGCCAGAAGATTTCTTGCTGTTTCAATTGCTTTTTTATGCATTCCTTGTACAAGACCTTGCTCTAGACCCTGTTCAAGACCTTCTTTTATTCCCTGTGCAAGTCCGCGTCTTTCTGCCGCCAAAAGGCCGCTTGTGTAGTCGCGCTTTTTTCCCTCGATTTGCCCCTGTATTACCCAGCGCCAGCCGTCATCGCTTATATTTTTTAGGGCGTCGCTTGCCTTCATAATGCCTTCCTCCGACTCCACTATAGCTCTTACTAAATCCTGACTCTTTGGATTGTCCGCTTCCTTTAAGAATTTACACCATTTGAGCAGAGTTGGCAAGTTGTTCAAGGGAGTCCCCTTGCACCCCGAACAAAGGGGAGGGGAAAACCCCTACTCCGAAGCGAGGTTTTCCCCTCCCCTTAGACCCCTCTTCAACGGAACGCCTTGCTACCGTTTCATCCGGCACGGCTTAGGGCTCCCGCCCTAAGAACCCGGACTTTTTGTTTGCAGTCAATTTCTATCTAAAAACCATCGGACACATCTGAAAACTGGCATTCGTCGCCAACCTCCATCACGGAAGAGACAAGGCGGGCCGCATAGTATTCAGCACGCTTGCCGTAGTCGTACTGCTGGTCAAAGCCCTGCATCTCTACCTGAGCTTTTGTCCCGTCCGCAAACTCGCAGTTTATGTCGTAGTCCACAGTCCGCTGGAATTTGTACAAGGCTGCATCCTCATTCTGGACGACTGTAGCTTCCCTAACATCCCTGCCGATTGCAGCAGACAGGAAGGGCTTTAGCGCAATCTTTGAAGCCTGTGTGTTCTGGGTGAAGATGGCCTTAAAGTTGGGGTCAAGGCGGGGGTTTAAGATGTGAAAAGATTTTTTTGAAATATTTGGCATAGTATAATTTCCTCTATACTATATAAAGGAATATAGAGCCATGGAGGGCGACTTAGCGCATGCAGAATTGCGAAGCGATTCTGCAATCCAAAAAAAATCCACGGATGGATTTTTTTTGGCGCAACCTAGCCGGGATTGGAGGGGGCACGGAGTGCGTACCCGAAGGGTACCGGCCGTGAGGGCAAGCCCCGGAAAGCCCGTAACACGAGGAATCCCCGAAGGGGCAGTAATATATAGAAATATGCTCCAGAATAAAAGGAAAATCAAAAGTCAAATGGGGGATTTTTTTGCTACCTTCTGGAATTTTTGCGCTGGGGAACTTCCTTTTGCAGCTACCTTATTTCTTGTAGGGACTGGGGACGATGGTATCCTTTGCCTTTATAATTCCGTACTCGTATCCGCAAAATTGCTTTCTTTTTTGCTTTCTTTCTCCTTTGCGTTGGAATCCGCAAAAAGAGCCAGTCGCTTGATGACCAAAAAGTACACGAGAATTTCTGTTGCGATGTATCCGCTTGCAAGTAATGCCCCTAGGCTTATCCCCAGTTTTTCCAAGACAATATCTTCCTTGAATTTTTCATACAGTAAGGACGGAATTCCAATAGTCGGAAAGGCAATAAGGCCAATGGCAATGAGAAAAAAGAGGTATTTTATTTTTGACAAGCCGGACACCTGAAAAAATAGGAACTTAAAGAAATCCAGCCACAAATACCTTTTTTCTTTTTTTTGTTCTTGAACAGTCAATAAGGTCTTGTTATCCATCACAAATATTTCCATTCAATTTTTTTTTGCTAACAAAGGGCGCGCATCCATGGCACTGCAACTTTGCAAAACAAAGCAAACTGCAACGCCATGGATCACCGGGCAGCTTTTACCCTATTGTACCGCCCAGAATGATTATGGCTCTACTTTCTTTTTGCCCTGCCCTGTGCTCTTTTGTTCTTTGGTGCAGGCCTTGCCTTTTTTGCTTCAGAAGGCTTTTCGGCTTCTTGTGCGGCCTCCAGGTCTTCTTTGCTTGCGGTGCGCACTACGCGTAAACCGTAGCCTATTACGTCACGGTTTGGGGCATCATCGCTACGGTCAAATACAGTGCAGTACTCTGGTTCATCATCATATTCACCGCCACGTAAAATGAACCATGTGTCTTTGTCGATTTTGCTCCTGCCGGTTGGGTTCGTTACGCTACTTGGATCATCAAGGCGTTCCCATGCGTCCCAGCACCATTCCTTTACGTTTCCGCACATGTCGTAGATGCCCAGTTCGTTGGGTGCTTTAGTCATTACATTGTGTGTCTTGTCCCCGCTGTTGTCTTCGTACCAAGCAACACGGTCAATGTCATCGCTTCCGCTGTAGTCCGTGTCCAGTGCATCCTTTTTTCCGCCACGGGCTGCGTATTCCCATTCTGCTTCGGTGGGAAGCCTGTAGCCGTTTGCGCTAAAGTCGCAAGTGTAGCCGTTTTTTCTGCTGCCCTTGTAGCATGGGGTAAGCCCCTCATTCAGGCTGCGCTGCACACAGTATTCAATGGCATCATACCAAGAAATCTGGTCAACAGGACGATTGTCTCCCTTGAATTTTGAAGGTTTTTTTTTCATCACTTCTTCATACTCTTTGTTTGTTACCTCATGAATGCACATGTAAAAGCTTTCGGTAAGGGTTACTTCATGCTGAATCATGTACTTTATCTGCTGTGGCTCCTCATGCCCCATTGTAAAAGTGCCACCTTCCACAAGAACAAAGTCGTCCTTGTTCTGAGCCCAGGCAGTAGAAGCGAGGGCTAGTGTTAGCGTCATGCACAATGTGCCAAGCTGAATCAAATGTTTTTTCATGAAAAACCTCCGTTGTGTTGAATACACTAAATTATGGTTCGCGTTTTTGCTTGTGTCAACTTTTGGTCAAATATTGGTCAGTATTAAAAATTTCTGGAGCGCATTGCTTGGTCTACTGTGCCCGGCCTGCCAGCCGGTCAGCCTCATCTGAATCCCCGCTTTGCAGGGTTCCGGGGGCCCCTTCCCCCTCCATTGCCTTCGGCAACGGCTACGCCGCCCTTCCAATCGGGGCTAGGCTTCTTTTGTTTTCCCCAGTTTACAGCTGTGTGGTGGGGGAGCTGTACGGTGAATTGCGCTGCGATTTATTGCGGTGGGTTGTGCCTCTATCTTCAAGTCCCCGCTTTTCCTGTCCGAAATTAATATTATGGAAGAAAAAGAAAAACGCTCTGTCACCGAATGCGTGGCAATCCTTGTCTTAGTGATGGTTTTTTGCGCGGTCGGGGGCTGGATCTACGAACTGATTTTCTACCGCATAGCCCTGGGACGCTGGATTAACCGCGGAACATCCCTTGGCCCCTGGATCCCGGTTTACGGATTTGGCGGACTTTTGATGCTTTTTACCTGCTGGCCGCTAAAGAAGCACCCTGTCCTCGTCTTTTTTACAGGAGGCATTGCCGCTGCAATACTTGAATACTTTACCGGGCTCTTTTTGCTAAAAGTTATGAATCTGCGCCTCTGGGACTACACCACCGAACCCTGGAACTTCCTGAACTTGGACGGCTACGTCTGCTTTAGGTCTGCCGCAATCTTCTGCTTCTTTGCCCTGCTTCTAATTTATGGTGTCATGCCCTTCGTCTTGTACGTAAAGAAAAGGCTTTCCAAACCTGCCTTCCTCTGCATAAGCTTTGCCCTGGGTGCCATTTACGCCATAGACGTCTTCTACCACGCAGCATCCGGCAATTTTCAGCTGGCCCCAACTTGATGCGTTGGCAAGGAATTACATCAAATATCAAACCGTTGCCTTTCATTGTGAACCATTAAATCAATTCTCACAATAGTTTCTTATGTAAAGCAACCGGAAAAGAATAAAATCCTTCCCTAAAACCCATTTAATGGAATATAATAGTAAAAATTGTCCACATAAATTGTCCACAAGGAGCTTTCCATGCGCAAATTCAAGGTTGTAAGCGACTACGAGCCAAGCGGTGACCAGCCGGAAGCAATAGACGCCCTGGTAAAAGGACTGGAAGCTGGCGACCGCTACCAGACGCTAAAGGGTGTTACCGGAAGCGGCAAAACCTTTACCATGGCCAAAATCATAGAAAAGTGGCAGCGCCCCACGCTAATCATAAGCCACAACAAGACCCTTTCCGCCCAGCTCTACCGCGAATTCAAAACCTTCTTCCCCAACAACGCAGTGGAATACTTTGTAAGCTACTACGACTACTACCAGCCGGAAGCCTACGTGCCAGCCCGCGACCTCTACATAGAAAAAGACGCATCCGTAAACAAAGAAATAGACAAGCTGCGCCTTGCCGCAACCTATGCCCTAATGGAAAGACGCGACGTAATCATAGTGGCAACCGTTTCCTGCATCTACGGACTTGGCATGCCTGACCTCTACAAAGAAATGCAGGTTCACGTAGAAAAAGGCCAGGCCCTGGACATAAAAAAATTTGCAGCATCCCTTGTTTCCGTCCAGTACCAGAGGAACGACATGGTGCTTGACAGAGGCAACTTCCGCATAAAGGGAGACACGCTGGAAGTCTTCCCCCCCTACATGGAAACCGACCAGGCCTACCGCATAGAGCTGGACTTTGACGAGGTTTCAAGAATCCGCCGCTACGACGTAATGAACGGCAATACAATAGAAGAACTGGACGAATTGAACCTCTTCCCGGCAAAGCACTTCGTAGTCCCCAAAGACATGCTGGGAAGTGCAAAAGACCGCATCCTTTCCGAACTTGAAATGCGCGTGGAAGAACTTCGCGGACAGAACAAGATGCTGGAAGCAGAGCGCCTAAAAACCCGCGTAACCTACGACATGGAAATGCTAACCGAAATGGGCTACTGCTCCGGCATAGAAAACTATTCAGGCCCAATTTCAGGCCGTACCCACGGAGAACCGCCGGCAACCCTGCTGCACTATTTTCCCGATGACTTTCTCTGCATGATAGACGAAGCCCACGTTACCGTACCGCAGATTGGAGCAATGTACGAAGGAGACCGCAGCCGCAAGCAAAACCTTGTGGACTTTGGATTCCGCCTGCCCTCTGCCCTGGACAACCGCCCGCTAAAAGCAGACGAGTTCAACAAAAAGATGAACCAGGTAATTTTTGTTACAGCAACGCCCCGCCCGGAAGAAGTAAAAAAATCCACCCGCATCGTTGAACAGATAATCCGCCCCACAGGCCTCCTTGACCCAATCGTGGAAGTGCGCCCAAGCGAAGGCCAGATGCAGGACATCTATGTGGAAGTCCAAAAGCGCATCGCAAAAAACGAACGCAGCCTTGTCCTAACGCTAACAAAAAAAATGGCGGAAGACCTCACGGACTACCTTACTGGCCTTGGCATGAAGGTAAAGTACATCCATTCGGAAATAGACACATTCGAGCGCGTTGAAATCCTAAAGTCCCTTCGTGCCGGTGAAGTGGACGTACTAATTGGAATCAACCTCTTGCGCGAAGGAATTGACCTTCCGGAAGTAAGCTTCATTGCAATTCTGGACGCAGACAAAATAGGCTTCCTCCGCAGCACAACGTCACTCATCCAGATAATAGGAAGAGCCGCCCGCAACTCTGAGGGCATGGTCGTAATGTACGCAGACCGCATGAGCGACGCAATGAAAGAAGCCATAGACGAAACCCGCCGCCGCCGCTCAATACAGGAAGCCTACAACAAGGAACACGGAATCACCCCAAAGACAATCCGCAAAGCCGTAGAAGACATACTCGTTCACCAAAAGGAAGACGCAGAAGAAAACGCCAGCGTTACCCTGGAAGTCCTCAAAAAATCGCTCAACCTCTTTGTGCCAGCCCAGCGAAAAAAACTCGTCGAAGCCCTCAAAAAAGAAATGGCCGAATGTGCCGAGCGCTTGGAATACGAGCAGGCCGCCGTCTACCGCGACCAGATTGCCGAAATAGAAAAGCAGTACGGAACAAAGTAAAAGTATGAATTATAATATAAGCAAATAAATGTTTTATGGAGGTAGTTTATGAAATTTGCCGGAATTGCCGCTGCCTTTGCATCCCTTGTCCTTTCTCTTTCACTTTTTTCCTGCGCAGCAGCTGATGATGACACTGGTTCCCTTTGCATTACAATGCCTGGCTCTCCTTCCACCCGCTCAATTTCAAGCACAGGAGCTGTGACTGAAGAAGAAATTATGACTTATTCCGTATACATAAGGAATAGCGACAATGTTGATGTAGAAAAATATACAAACGTTCCGTCCGGAACTACGCTTACGGTAGACCAGCTTAAGGCAGGCACCTACAATGTGGCCATCCGTGGCGTTACTATTGGTGATGATGAAGTGGAATATTATGGCCTTACACAAGCTGAAGTAAAAGGCAATACAGATAATACTGCCAGCATAACGCTTGAACCTTACGTTGGCGGATGCAGTATATTATTTTATGATAGCCTTGGGCTGAATGGCGACAAAAGAATAAATGCAAGGGCAACCTGCAAAAACGGGGATTCCTATACAATACTAGAGGATCGTCGGCCTAATGAGCTGGAGCTGCTTGAAGCTGGATTCTTGTATCAGAACGAAGGCATGTATTTCTTTGAGCCGGGCTTTACATACACTTTGGATGTTTCTGTATACATGTATGGGGACGACAGTGCACCTTATACAGTCAAAAAGTCTGCTGTGGCAACTTCGGGCGGCATATTTTTTACCGTAGACTAAGGTGGCGGCTGCAGAAAAAAAATGCGCAAAAATGCCCCTTTGCATGTTGACAGACTGGCATTATTTCTGTAATATTGAAGAACTCATATCAGATTGAATAGGTAGGTAAGCGATATGTCAAGAAGTTGTGATATTTGCGGTAAGCACACTGGACACGGTAATACTGTAAGCAATTCATATAACCACCAGAAGAGAACTTGGAAGCCTAATCTTCTTAAGATTAAGACAGAAGTCGGCGGAACAACAAGAACTATCCGCATTTGTACACAGTGCCTCCGCAGCGGTTTTGTTACAAAGAAAATCAATGTAACACCAGCAAACGCAGGTGCAAAGAAAGCAGAAACGGCTAACTAAATTTGTTCGTTAACTAAAAGTTATCTGACAAACTAAGTCTTGCTTGGGCAAAGTAAAATTTGCTTGGTAAAAGTTTTTTTTGCTTTTAAGAATTCCCGTCCGTGTTAGGGCGGGATTTTTTTTGTCCAAAGCTTTTCTAATGCTGAACTAAAAAATCTACCTTCCGTTGTCGCGGAAGATGCCTTCTTTGTAGCCTGGGTCCAGTGCCCGCAGGAGGTCGCCTTGGCTAAGGGGTATGCTGGTGTAAATTGCGCATGGGTGGCCGTCGCATACCCAGTTGTAAACTTCGCCGGTATTGGGGTTTACCAGGCAGAATTCTTCCGCTTTAAGCTTGCGGCTTACTATGGCTGGCGTAACAAGCTCCAGGAGGGTTTGCCGGGTTATCATGTTGAGCGGTGCAAGGGTGTAGAATGCAAAGCCTTCTTTTTTTTCTACTGCGGCCAGGTGCTTGTCCGGCTGATTTTTTATGCGCTCTTCAAGGGCGGCAAGTGCCTGGGGGCAAAGTTTTTCCCTTTCTTCCTGCCTGCGCTTGGTCAGCTGAGCTGCTTTCTTAAAGACAAAGTCGCTTTCTTCTGCTGTTAGTGCTCTCTTTATTTCGCCTGCCAAGAGGTAGGGGCTGTCTGCGGCTCCGCTTACGGTTACGTCGGCATCGCTTCTGTTATAGTAGAATGCCGTGGTAAAGGGGCGGTGGCTTGCCTTGTAAAGTTCCGCTACGAAGGGCTTGGCTTCTTCCTCTGTGATTTTTCCTTTCAGTGCGTCCAGGGCTTTTCTGTAGGCTCTGGTTACCATGGCCACGTAGTAGATGCTTTTCATGCGACCTTCTATTTTTAGGGAATCAACACCGGCTTTTTTTAGGTCTGCAAGGTGGTCTATCATGCAGAGGTCTTTGGACGAGAGGACTGCGGTAAAGTTTTCGCCTTCATAGACCGGGAAGTATTCGTCGGGGCGTTTTTCTTCGTTAAGGACCAGATCTCCGCTTTGGGCAAGTTCGATTGCCTTTTGCATGGGGAGCGCGTCTTGGGTGGCGGTTTGCAAAGTTTCGCCGCTCTTCAAAGCAGCGTCAGTTTGCTGAACCGCGCCAGTTTGCAAAGAGGTGCCTGTCTGCAAAGCAGCGCCAGTTTGCATACCGCCGTCAGTCTGCCCAAGAATGGGTGCCATAAGCTTGTAGTTCCAGCGGCATGTGTGCGAGCAGAATCCTTCCTGTGCGCTCCGTCCGTTAAGATATGCGCTCATTAAGCAGCGGCCCGCGTATGCAATGCACATTGCCCCGTGAACAAAGCATTCAATTTCCATGTCGGGAACTGCATCCTTTATTTCCGCAATTTCCTTTAGCGAAGCCTCCCTTCCCATAACAACGCGCTTAAAGCCAATGCTTTTGTACATTTTAACGGCTTCCCGGTTCATGCAGCTTGCCTGTGTGGAAAGGTGCAAATCCGCATTTGGAAAGTTCTTCTGGAGGATCGGAACTATGCCCAAGTCCTGAACAATAAAAGCGTCTATCGGGTAAAGCTTAAAGTAGGGAATGTCTTCTATTAAACGGTCAATCTCTGAATTGTGGAATGAAATATTAAGCGCACAGTGCAGACGGCGGCCTGGAAATAGTTCCTTTAGCTGGGCAACTTTTTTGTATTCGTCTTCGTAAAAATTGTCCGCCTTTACCCTAAGAGAAAAATTCTTTAGTCCAATGTATGCGGCGTCCGCACCGTAAGTGTAGCAGTAACGCAGCTTGTCCACGTTTCCTGCCGGTGAAAGCAGTTCCATATCCTAATTCAGCATCCTATTCCGAGCGAATGTTGTTGCGGTCAAGAATCATCTGCCGCTGTGATTTGTCTTCATCTGGTTCATCCCTGCGCTTGGAAATTTCCTTGCCGGCTTTTTCCACTGCAAGATGGGATTCATTCAGGAACTCGTCTGCAAACTGGAACATGTACATCATGTCTGGCCAAATGTCCAGGGTGCATTCAACCTGTGCCTGTTCCAAGAGGCTTTCAAACTGCTTTACCTGCTGGATGAGTATTTCTTTTTCTCCCATCTGGATAAAGAAGGGTGGAAAGCCTTCAAAATTCTTTGGCGGTGCCTTTAGCGGAGAGATGAATATGTTCTCCGAATTGCTGTCGTAAGTGTACAGGTCGCTTGCCCTGCGCATTGAATCCCCGGAAAGCACTTCGTCGTAAACGCGGCGGCCTGTGAGCAGGGGGGATGAGCGGGAGACGTCCAGCCACGGCGAAAAGAAGACAATTTTTTTTACGCTCTTAAGCTGGTCTTCCGTCATGCGGAACATAAGTGCCAGTGTAAGGCTTGCTCCGCTTCCGTCAGATGCAATTATTATGTTTGCGCCCGGCTCTTCTTTCTTGGGCTCTTCTTCTTTTAGGCCAAATGTGTATTCAGGCTCTTCTTTTGCGGAATTTTCAAGCCTTGCCGCTGCCTTTTCATCTGCATAGATTGAGCGGAATGCGGTAAGCAGGTCGTCTACGGAAGAAGGGAAGGGATGTTCCGGTGCAAGACGGTATTCAGGAATTGCCACCCTGCAAGACGAATCGTTTGCAAGTGATGAGCAGAAGTTCCTGTAGCTTTGCCGCGAGCCGCCAACAAAAGAACCGCCATGTATATAGAAGATAATCCTGTTGGAAGCATAAACCACGGGAGTAAGAAGGTCGTATTTTACACCGCCTGCATCCTGTTCAGTGCATTCAACACCGGCTGGAAGAAGTTCGCAAGAAAATTCATTCTCTATACCTTTGCGGTATTCGTTTATCTCTATCTTTGGGCTAAGTACCAAAGCCTTTAGCTTTTTTACCGCTGCCCTGCGGTCTGCTCTTGTATTCATATCCCCACCAACCTTGAATCTTCAAATAAGCATCATTTACAAGGGAGTCCCCCTGTAGACCCCCTTAGCCCCCTCCCTTTCCCGGCACGGTTTAGGGGTCGTCACCCCTAAAAACCCCAATTTTATTCTAAACGAACATAAAAAATTGGTATTCATTAAGGTGACATTAGTAAACGGTGTTGCTTTCTTTATTTGCTGATTAGTATAGCATATTTTACAAATTGTTGCTATATGCTATAATATATGCAAAATAATATGTGGAAATCAGACTTCGCTGGTAGTGGACTAGAACCTGATTTCCGTGTAGATAGATGTTGGAGTTTTTATGCCTATAAAAATAGATGCAGATTTGCCGGCAAGGCAGGTCTTGGAAAGTGAAAATATCTTCGTAATGACGTCCGAGCGTGCCGCCACACAGGACATCCGCCCGCTGGAAATTGCCATAGTAAACCTCATGCCAACAAAAGAGGTTACGGAAACCCAGCTCCTGCGTCTTTTGAGCAACACTCCGCTCCAGATAAACATCTCTCTGGTGCGCATGGAAAACCATGTTAGCCGCCACACAGATTCAAGCCATCTGGAAAAATTCTACATCTCCTCCGACGAAGTCTTCAGCAAAAAGTTCGACGGAATGATAATAACAGGAGCCCCGGTCGAACAGCTGGACTTTGAAGAGGTTGACTACTGGGCAGACCTTTGCCGCATAATGGACTACGCCAAGAAAAACGCCTACTGCACCCTCTTTTTGTGCTGGGGAGCAATGGCTGGCCTCTACCACTTCTACGGAATCCCCAAGTACGTAATACAAAAAAAGTATTCGGGAATCTTCTACAGCGACCTCCTTGCGCCAACCGACCCCCTTTGCCGTGGCTTTGACGACAGCTTCCCCGTGCCAACTTCCCGCTACACCATAATCAAGGACCAGGACGTACTTGCAAACCCCAAGCTGGAACTCCTTGCCACAAGCCCTGTCAGCGGCGTAACGATTGTAAAGTCAAAGGACAACCGCTCAATCTTCATGACCGGCCACCTCGAATACGACAGCGAAACCCTAGCCAACGAATACAAGCGCGACCTGGACAAGGGCCTGGACATCCACATACCGGAAAACTACTTTACCGACGACAACCCCTCCCTCCCGGTCAAGTCCAAGTGGAGAAGCACCGCCCACCTTTTCTACTCCAACTGGCTAAACTACTACGTCTACCAAACAACGCCCTACCTCCTCAACGAAATAAAGGAGTAAAACCGAACGCAGTGAGTTTAATTTCCTATTCCGCGACACCGCGGGTTTTCAGACGGATTTGCCTGGGAGCGGAACACAAAATTGATTTCTGAGGGGAAAGGTCTTTCCCCTGGCCTCAGCCCTGCGGTCTTCGGCACACCCCATTCTCCTAGGGGTTGCTGGCCGCACCCCTAAAACCCCGGAAGCTATGCATTTCTCCGTGGCATTCTTTACAAAACAGGCTGTAATCGGTATTATTTCTGCAAATGAAGCGTTTTACATATTTGCTCTTGGCGCTGCCCGTGCTGTTTTGCCTTGTAGCCCTTACTTTTATCTTCTATGCACCTCAGGACAATATGTCCCGCCACGTAAAAATCACATACCTTACTATAGGAAATCCTCCTGCCAACAATGCCACCCGAGAAGTTCTCGACGAACTGAACAAGGTCCTCCGCGAAAAGGCCAATGCAGAACTGGAACTCATTTACGTTCCCTGGAAAGACTATATGCTCAACTACAACCGCCTGCTTTCCAACAAGGGTACAATCCTTGACCTTGTGGGAACTGCCTCCGACTGGCTTGAGGCTTGGCCGAATGTGCAGCGCGGGGCTTTCATGCCGCTTTCCGTCCCCATGCTGCGAAAGAACTGCCCCTATACTTTTTCAAGCGTTACCGATGAACACTGGGACGCATGCAGCTTTAACGGAAGAATTTACCTGATACCGGAAGACAATTATTCCCAGTGGATAAACCATGGCCTTATGTACCGCGGTGACTGGGCAAAAAAAGCCGGGCTTGAAAATGGCATACAGTGCTGGGAGGACGTGCTTCCCTACTGCCGCTATGTGCGTGAAAACGAGGGAATTGAATACCCCTTCAAGTGCCAGGCAACAAGAAGCATTGCCATAACGCTTTCCAACGGCTACATATTTTCCAAGAGCCGCTTCATTCCGCTGGACGGAGTTCTTGCAAACCTGATGTTCGGCTTCAGCAGCGATGATGCGGAAAGAATCTATTCTCCGTATTACGAGGATGATGAACTCTTGGCCTTTGCAAAACTGATGAAGGAATGGAGCAAGGCAAAAGTGTGGCCTTCCGACGTGGTTTCGGGCTATGACTGGAACAACCGCGAGGAATTCATAAACGGAAGGACTGCGCTTGAATGCCACCATACGGACACCTTTTATTCAATCGTTGGCCCCAAGCTCAAGGCAAACTTTCCCGATGCCGACTGCAGCTTTTTCTGGTTCGGAAAGGAAAGCGGAAACCTTCTGCGTACGTCTGTTACCCACGGCGCAATGGCAATTTACTCAAAGAGCAAGCATCCTGAGCGCGCGCTAAAGGTTTATGACCTGCTTAGAAATGACCCGGAATGCTACTACCTGATGAACTACGGAATCCGCGGCAAACAGTATGTAATCAGGGATGACGGCTTCAGGAGCTACCCCGAAAGCTACAAGCCAGAGCGTGACAGTTTTGCCACCAATTTCTGGTGGGGGCGCAACGACAAGCTGGAAGTGCGTACCTCAGAAAACCTCTGGGACAAGTACGATGAACTCGTTGCAGAATACGACAAGGTTGCACTTGAATACCCCTATCCCTCAATCATCTGGAATTTTAGCGATGTTTCCTCCAAACTCGAGCAGATAGATGCCGTCTGGAACAAGTTCATGATTCCCATTTGCTTTGGCTGCATTGGTGATGAAAAAGCCTTTGTCGATGAATTCCGCCGGGAACTAAAGGCTGCTGGCGTAGAAGAGGTAATTTCAAGCCTCCAGTCGCAGCTTGACAGATACCGCAGGCAGCAGTCCAAGCTTAGAAGCAAAAGCCTTCCCTGAGGCTTGCCGTGCCAACCCCCGCCCTGTATTTGCAGCAAAGCACCGGGCTGCACCCCTTTGCAAAACCCCAAAATTTTTCAAAATAAAAAAGGCCTAAAAGGAATGTCCTCTTAGACCTTGAATGACCCTGGCGGGAATCGAACTCGCAACCTTCAGCTTAGGAGGCTAACGCTCTATCCAATTGAGCTACAGGATCAGATATGCTACAGAAGCAACCTGGGCTTGTGTGCGTCAGGCTGCCACTGCTATGCTGCTTTTACTTAGAATCCTTTGCACGTTCAACGAATGAACCGTCGCGTGTGTCGATTACGATGCGGTCTTCTGTGTTGCAGAAAAGTGGAACGCGGACTTCGATGTCTGTGTCAAGTGTTGCAGGCTTGAGGGATTTTCCAGATGTATCTCCCTTGATTCCTGGTTCGCAGTATTTGATTACGCGGGTAACCTTTATAGGAAGGTCAACACCAACTGGCTTTCCTTCGTAATATGTTACCTTGAGTTCAAAGTCGTCATCATCACCTTCTGATTCAGATGGCTTAAGGTAGCCGGCGTTGTCTCCAAGGTCTTCTTTTGTAAGGATTACGTCGTTGTATTCTGCATCCATGAAGTGGTAGTCTTCACCGTCAATGTAAGAAAGCTTTACGGCTTTTTCTTCAAGGTCTACTTCCTGAAATTTTTCGCCAGCATCGATTCCCAAATCCTGTGTGCTACCGGTAACGATGTTCTTTACGCGAAGATTAACTGTGATTCCCTGGCGGCCACCCTTCTGACCGAGCTTTTTCTGAACAATAAAAGGAGAACCTTCAAAAACAAAGGCAGAACCTACTTTGATTTCATTTGTTGATATCATGATTTATCTTCCTTCAATAAAAGAATCTAGATTTCCTACAATTATATACAAATCGCAGAAAAGTTTCAATAGCTCGCGTGGTAATTAGCTGCATTCACTGGGAATCTTTTTTGCTGCCGGATGCTTCACCTTGCCGCCACCAGCGGGATTCAAAGAGTTCTGGTTCATCGGGGTTTGCCCTTTGGCTTATGAAGGGGGTGATTGTCCTTAGGCCTTCTTTTTGGGCAGCCCTTAGGAAGCGTTCTACCGGGTCGTCCCAGCCGTGGCGGGAAAGCACGATTGCTCCCCAGTGGATTGGCATGGCAACTTTTGCGCCCAGTATTTTTGCAGCTTCCACAGACTGCTCGGGAAACATGTGCACTTTTGGCCACTGCATGTCGTACTGGCCGCATTCCATTATGGCAAGGTCAAAGTCCCCGAACTTTTCGTGGATTTTTTCCCAGTGACCGCCAAAGCCTGAATCTCCGCTTTCAAAGACCTTGTGGTATTCGTCCTTTAGTACCCAGCTGCACCAGAGGGTTTTCATCCTGTCTGTAAGACCCCTGCCCGAAAAATGCTTGGCCGGAGTGCATGAGATGGAAAGGCCATTTTCTTCTGTCTCTTCCCACCATGCCATGTTTGTGATTTTTTCCTTTTGGACACCCCAGCACTCCAGGTGCTTTTCAACTCCCAGGGGAACAATGTAGCGCCTTACCTTTTTGTCTATTTTGCGGATAAGGTCGTAGTCAAGGTGGTCGTAGTGGTCGTGGGAAAGAAGCATTATGTCTGTTTCCGGCAAGTCCTCCGCAGAAAGTCCAGGGTTTGAATAGCGGCGGCTTCCTACAAAGGAGACGGGGGAAATCATCTCGGAAAAGACCGGGTCAAGAAGAATCTTCATGCCGTGCATCTGAATTAGTAGCGATGAGTGGCCAAACCAAGTTACGCGGACTTTCTCCATGCTTACAGGAGAAAAATCCGGCTTCTTTGTGGGAAAGTCAAAGTTTGGGCGGGTTGCTCGGCCTGAAATTTTCATCGGGTCCGGGGCAGGATTCTTCTGCATGGAAAGAACTGAAAAATCCTCTTCGTTGTGGAATTTTTTACCGTCAAAGTTTAATGCCCTGCGGGAATAGTCCCTTCTGTCTTCCTCGCTTGCCCTGCCACCAAAAGGCTTCCATGCCCGTAGAAAGATGAATGCAAAAAGCGTTACCGCCACAAGGACTAGCGCGATTCCTATTCCAATGTATGTTAAAATATGAAGGAACTTGCTCATGAGTATAATATAGTAAAAAAAGCGTCCTTTTGCAAACCAAAGCCTAGCCCTGATTGGATGGGGGGATTTTAAGGGGGGCTTGCCACCCTTAGGAGAAGGGGTAGCGGAAGACACGACAAAGCGAAGCGACTCGTGGCTGGAGCGAGGGGAAGACCTTCCCCCTTGTGAACTTTATATTTTGAATAATTGAATAAAAGTTGAATTTTTTATAAAATGTTTCTATATAAATGTAAAATGTTTTTATATCTTTTTTAAGGAGCTTTTTTATGGATCCAAAGAGACCGCGCGGACGTGAGAAAAACGTTACGGAAGGCGGAAGTGGCGTACACAAAAGAGGGGACGGTCTTGGTACCGGGCCTGTTGGTTCATCTAACGGTTACAACGGACATTCAAATTCATCGGGAGGAAATTCATCCGGCGGTTATGGCGGAGGCAGCGGACACTCTGGCGGTCCCAGCCGTGGCGTAAAGCTTGGTGGCGGTGGTCTTTTGGCCATAATCATTTTCCTGGTGGTTCAGTTTTTGGGCAAGGGCTCTGGCGGCGGTTTGCTTTCCGGACTTTTGGGCGGAGGCTCTTCTTCTCAGGGTTCAGCCGGCAGCTCAATTTTGGGCAGCATTTTGGGCGGTGACACATCTGCCCCTTCCGGTTTTTCCGGTGCAAGTTCCGGCGACAGCGTTCAGACTTCCTACAACAACTACGACAAGACTGTTGCACCCGGTTCAAGGGAAAAATATACAAAGATTGCTGGCAACGGTAACGATGACGTTACAATCATGGTCTTTATGTGCGGTACCGACTTGGAGTCAAGGAACGGTATGGCTTCCAACGACCTTGCAGAAATGGCGGCTTCCACCCTGGGCAAAATCAACCTGATTGTCTACACTGGCGGATGCAAGAGCTGGCGCACAAAGGGAATCAGCAACAGCAAGAACCAGATTTATCAGGTTACAAACGGTTCCATAAAACTTTTGGCGGAAGAAAGTTCCAAGAAGATGATTGATCCTTCCACACTTTCTTCATTTATTAAGTGGACGGCCGGAAAATTCCCCGCAAACCGCTACGAGCTTATTTTCTGGGATCACGGCGGAGGTTCTGTAAGCGGCTACGGATACGACGAAAAATATCCTTCTGCAGGTTCAATGACTCTTGCGGGAATTAACAAGGCCCTTAATGACGGCGGCGTAAAGTTTGACTTTGTTGGCTTTGACGCATGTCTTATGGCAACAGCAGAAACAGCCCTCATGATGAACCGCCACGCGGACTACATGATTGCAAGCGAAGAGACGGAGCCTGGCATTGGCTGGTACTACACAAACTGGCTTAACGATTTTGGACGCAACACTTCGCTTTCTACTTTGGATATTGGAAAGAAGATTGTAGATGACTTTGTTGCAACTTGCGCAAATCAGTGCCGCGGTCAGAAGACAACGCTTTCTGTGATTGACCTTGCGGAATTCTCCAACACTGTTCCAGAAAAGCTTTCTTCTTTCTCCAAGTCCATTACTACAAAGATTAAGCAGAATGAATATAAGGAAGTTTCTGATGCCCGCTACCAGACAAGGGAATTTGCAACAAGTTCCAAGAAGATGATTGATCCTTCCACACTTTCTTCATTAATTAAGTGGACGGCCGGAAAATTCCCCGCAAACCGCTACGAGCTTATTTTCTGGGGTCACGGCGGAGGGTCTGTAAGGGGCTACGGATACGACTAAAAATAGCCTT
>JAILHV010000201.1 GCA_024695625.1 Treponema sp. | reverse complement strand
CTTTTTATATTTCCCAAATTTTTTAGTTATGAAAAAAGTAATGAATATCTCTTAAGACAAATCAATTCTTCATATAAAATTTATTTCGTAAACAATACATATATTATTTCTGATTTTACAGGATCCGGTGGTTGGCTATATGGAGGAATAATATCAGCTAATAAAATTCCAGATATTAACAAACTGAGTAAAGAAGAAATAGAGCAAATAATTGAAAATGATTTGGATTATATATTTCCTTCAAAAAGTTTTCCTGACAATGGTCTCTTATATATTCAAAATTTTGATTCCGATAAAAACATAGAAATATGTGCGTTTGAACTATTAGGAACAAGTTTTTTACACCCAATAGAAATAAATAAAAACGGAGAAATAAGAGAAGAAAATATTTTTACTTACGCATTGCTATATTTTCTTGCATCCTTTTGGATGCTTCCCAACTTTATCTTTTGTATAATATTCTTTTTATATTATTTTATAGTATGTATACTATATGTAAAATTTTGTTTGTCCAAATAGAAAATAGGATATAGCCTGTGGATTTTTGCTGGCATCTCTGCTATAATCTTTTCATGCCAAAGACGAAGGTCCAGATAAGGAAAGAAATAAGGGATATCCTCAATTCAGCAGATGAAGAAGAGCTTGAATTGCAGTCAAAAAAAATCTGCTCCACTTTTTTGGAGAGCAGGCTTTACAAAGAAAGCGATGCAATCCTTAGCTACATGCCCATGCAAAAAGAAGCCTCACCTCTTTCAATAACAGGGGCCGCGATAAAAGACGGAAAGCTACTTGCCCTTCCCCGCGTTGTTCCAAACACAAGCAACATGGACTTTTACCTTATAAAAAAAGACCTCCCCTTAAAGAGCCAGCTTACCAAAGGCGCATGGAATATAGAGGAACCATCCCCCTGCTGCGAAAATTTTCTTTCGCTTGCTGGAAAGTGCAAAAGGATAACCATGATTGTTCCTGGGGTGGCCTTTACGAAAGACGGAATGCGCCTTGGCCACGGAAAGGGCTTTTACGACATCTACATAAAACGCCTCTTGGAAGAGGCAGGAAAAGTTTCTGCAAAAGTAACCCTTGCAGGCCTTTGCTTTGACTTCCAGCTGCTTCCTTTTATTCCCTGCGAAGACCACGATGCAAGGATGGACCTAATCCTCTAATGCCAACAAATCTATTTTTTTGAGTCAACCGAAAAGACTTTGAATGGAGGATCTTCCGGCAAATAGCGTTCAAGCACATCAAGGAACATCTTGGCACTTGCACCTTCAAGCGTCATGTAGGAAGAAAGGTATTCGGACGCGTTCCCCTCCAAAAGCCCCTGCTGTATAAGCTCAGCCGTGCCGGGGTTTGTCTGCGTCTTGCTAAGTTCATCAGAAATCCACTTGGCCTTGATTGCCCTTACATATCCTTCCTTACCGCTTTCCGCAGAGAGGTCGTTCTTTAGGGAGGTGAAGGCTTTTTTGTATGCGCTATAAAAGCTGTTGGTGTGGAGAACCGCATCAGCCTTTAGCATTCCCACCTGAACAGAAGGAGTTGCAAGGGTATAGCTGCACTTGATGTCGCTCTTCTGAGCCTTAAGGAATTCCTGAGTCCTTGCGCTAAGTTCAATCAGAAGGGCATTAAAAAGAACTCGCTGTTTTTTTTCATCAGGGCATTCAAAGTAGTAAAGCACAGGATCAAAGAAGTCCTTTGTTGGAACAAGAATTGGAACTCCATTGGGTGCCATCTCCGGTGTCTTGTCCGTTGCGTACAAGTGCCTAAGCTGAACCTTCCGCGTCTTGTTCTTGAATTCCGCCTTGGGGAATTGGGCCTTAGACCGCTCGCCTATTGACTTTAGGATTCCAAAGCTTGACTCGGCATATTTTTCTATCTCGCCGAATTTAATGTCACCTACAACAACAAGAGAATAGAGGGTTGCGTTCAGTAGTTGGGTGTATGCGTTTGTAATTGAGCTAAGGCTTGTCTCCTTAAGAACTTCCGTCTCCGTATCGTAAAGTCTTTCGTATTCACTTCCCCGGTAGAGGTATTTTAGCGCGTTAAAATTCAGCTGGTTTCCAAGGCCTATTATAGTGCTTGCCCACTGTGCCTTCTGCTCATGAACAAGGGAATCTGCGGTAACGGCATCCATCTCGCCAAAGATTACGGCATCGCTTGCGGCCTTGAATACAGCCGGCAGGTCGCAGCTAAGGCATTCAATCGTAATGTAGGAAACGCGCTGCTGTGTCCAAGCAAGGATTTCGGGAATGCCAACAAAAGTGTTCTGCTGCTTTTGCTTGGAAAGAAGTGTCTGTATGTTGCGGGCAAAGGAGTTGACCATTACGGTGCGCAAAAGCCTCTCCTTCTCAGGAGAAGAACATTCACCTCCGCTTATTGCAATGGAAAGGAGTGCCGTACGGGAGTCCGCGGTTGTCTTTACGGTAAGGGGGATTCCGTTCTTTAGCTTGCTGCTTTGAATGAGGGGTGCATTCTTATAGTAGAAATATTCCGCCGTGTTGAGGGGGGAAACTTCAACACCTGCACTCATCTGCCGCTCCGCCCGCCTAAGTTGCTTCTGCTCCCTTTGCAGGGCCCTTTGAATCTCAAGCTCACTTGAATACCAAGATGCGTTCTTTGCAGTTATGTGCTCGTATCCCTTCTGGTCAAAGGATGCCTTAGTCTTGTTGTAGACGTCTGTATTCACAAGAACAAATATGAAGGGTTCCTCTTTTTTTATCTGGTCCTCAAGCTGTTTCCTTTCTGCAAATTTTATGTCGCGCATCAGATTCAAGAAGCGCTCGTAAAAGCCTTCGCTGCCCATGCTGGAATCAAGTGCCCACCAGTCTGCAAGGAGCTTCATGCATTCAACTGAATCTCCCGTAAGCTTTAGGTATTTTGCAAGGATTGAATTCTGGGCTGTAGTGAATTCAGCATCGGTAAAAACAGCGGACTTCTTTGCAATCGAGGCAAACTGCTCGCACTGTTCCACGGGTGAAGGAAGGTCCGTCTTTTCTGTATTTTTATTTTCACCCTTCCCTTTCTTTTCCTTCGTGGGCACAAAGATGTATGGCTTTTCCAAAAGGGCCTGGAGGATTAGGCGAGAGCTTGAACTTCTCTGGGCACTGGCCGCCGTAAGGTAGTCCTTTGAGCGTATGGAAACCACGGGGGAAGCAAGTTCTTCTTTCTTGTAAGCGGATCCGGCCGAATTGAATGCCGCCGCTGCTATGTCAGCTTGGGTCATGGAAAGGCCCGTGTACTGAACGACAATCTGGGTGAGATCTTTTGAAAAGGACTGGTCGGTAAGGACAAATTTTTTCTTTCCGCCTTTTCCGCTTCCGTCCTGGGAAAGCCCCTGTGACGCGGGGGATTTCTTTCTGTCACCTTCGTAATAGGATGACCAGAGGGAAAAATACTTTAACACAAGGTTGTATGCAGCCTGTGCAGATATATTGCCCGTGATGAAGATGGCTGAATTGTCCGGGGTGTAGTAGCGCCTTGCTATGTCCATAAGGACTGTGCGTGCTTCTTGGGGAGAATACTTGGAAAAAAGGGCCGGATAAACTCCTGAGTCCTGCTTCCACGGCTCTTCGGAAAAGACCCTGCCGTCGATTGCTGAGTTTATAAAGCCTGTTGTACTTGTAGCATAGTCTTCAACTTCCTTTTTTAGGGTGTCGTATTCACGCTGAATTTCCTCGTCGGAAAAGAGGGGTTGCATGGCACACTGGGAAAAGGCCTTTATAACGTCTTCAAGGTCGCCAGGTGTACAGTCTGCCGTATATGTTGCGCTATCTGCGTTGCAAGAGGGGGTTACCTTTACGCTCTTGAATACGTTTGTACCAAGTGCGATGGAAGTTTTAGGAAAAAGATTGGCGTAGAGCTTAAAAAAGCCTGCATTGCTTGCGCTTTGCGAAGACATGCCCGCCTTGCAGACAAATTCTGTCCTTATTACCGCAGAGTTTGTGTCTTCCTTTACGAAAATGGTAAGACCATTCGTAAGAGACATTATATGGAGGGTTCCCATGTTGTTTTCCAGGGGGACAGAAACTGCCTTGTAGGGAGGCGGCGTCATACTTACTGCCTGACCATGTGACTTCTGTAAAAATGCAAAAGCTGAAATAAAAAAAACTACAAATTGTAGTGCAAAAATCTTTTTCATAATGAATATTCTACACGTTTACGGTGCTTTGTTCAACAAAAAACCCTTCTTCCATACAATGTACAGAAGAAGGGCAAAAGGAGAGGAGGATGCAGCAAAACCGGAAGTGCCATGTGTGCGCTGGCAAAATCCGGAAAACTGCTGACAAGGCAACAAAGCAGGATTGTCTAAAGCGTGGAATTGCCACGCATTCTTGCTATTGCTATCAACTGTAAAACCACGGCAGGGTGGATAGGTTACAGGTCTAGCGGCAAAAACTAATAGTCCTCGTCTTCATCAAATCCGTCATAGTCAAATTTGTCGTCGGCATCTTCATCTTCACCGCAGCATTCATCTTCAGAGTCGTCTTGGTCGCGGCAATAGGGCTTGGACTTTTCTGGCTTACGGCTTGAACTTTTGTCAAAGAATAGATCTGAAATTAAACCCATAAATTTCTCCTTGCATAAAGGCAACATTGCGGAACAAACAAGGGAAGCAGCGTGCCGTATAGGTACAGACCCTGAATCAAGTTCAGGGTGACGGCTGCTTGTTAGCGGTGCAGCCCCCGAATCCATATTCATTATAGCAGGCGTTGGCCGCACGCTCCGCGTGCTCTCCGAGTTACTTCGTAACTCGCGGATTTTTTTGCTACTTATACCAATTTTGGGGCGTTGTCCGCAACCTTCGGTTGCTACCGAGTTTTCTTGCGAAAACTCGCGGAATTATACGCTAACACGCATCCATTCTAGCAGGGGTTGCGGGCGGCGTTTGAGCCCGCAGAGGGGGTAGCGGAAAAGGCAACAAAGCGGAACAAATGACGGAAGCGGCTCGTTGTAAAAGCTGTATTTTTTGGCGGCACAGACCATGAATCAAGTTCAGGGTGACGGTTGTTTGCTTTGAGGCTTGCCGCTTTTGGCATTTGTGGAGCGACTTGCCTTTGTAGCGAGGGGGAGACTTCCCCCCCTTGGAGATAAAACTCCCCTTTGCAAACTAAAGTGCTATCTGGTTAAGGGCAGAGACTACCGCGTCTACACCCGCACGTCCTACGCTAGTTGACTTTCCAGCCCCCCAGTACTGCTTTCCGTCCTGGGTTGTAAGCTGAACATAGGCCATTGCAAAAGTGTTGTTTCCTTTTCCAATGCTGTGCTCGTGGAAGGCCGTTATGCTAAATGCAGGTGCCGGTGTTTTTGAAAGTGCGCAGCAGAATGCGTCGAGTGGGCCGTTACCCTTGTCTCCGATGGCGTACTGCTTGCCCTTCCATGTAACGACTGCGCGGCAAAGTGTCTGCTCTTCTGCACCCTTTTCCTTGGAGCCTTCAACATGGGTTTCTGCAAGGTCCACGATTGCAAGGTTCTTGTCTGCCTTAATCCAATGCTTTTCAAAGAGCTCGTAGATTTCGGAAGACTTAAGCTCGCGCTGTGCCTTGTCCGCAGCATCTTTTATGACTGCACCGAGGGATGGATGCATGGCCTTTGGAAGAACAAGCCCGTACTCCTGCTCAAGGATATATGCAGAGCCACCCTTTCCTGACTGGCTGTTTATGCGGATAATTCCTTCGTATTCGCGGCCAATGTCGTGCGGATCTATTAAGAGGTAAGGGACATCCCACAAGGCGTTCTCTTTCTGGTTTGCGCGGGCGGCCATTCCCTTGCGGATAGCGTCCTGGTGGCTTCCGCTAAAGGCTGTAAAGACAAGCTCTCCTGCATAAGGCGTGCGCGGAGGAATTTCCATGCCTGTGTATTCCATGTACTTCTGGGCAACTGCCGGCAAGTCGCGGAGGTCAAGCATTGGGTCTACACCCTGGCTGAACATGTTGAGGGCTACGTTTACAATGTCAAGGTTTCCAGTGCGCTCTCCGTTTCCAAAGAGGCAGCCTTCAACGCGGTCGGCTCCGGCCAAAAGTCCCAGTTCGGCAGAGGCAACTCCTGTTCCGCGGTCGTTGTGGCAGTGGGTGCTTACGATTACGCTGTCACGGTCACTTATGTGTGAGCAGAAGTATTCAATCTGGTCTGCGTAGACGTTGGGCGTGGCGCATTCAACTGTTGTGGGCAGGTTCATGATGATTTTATTGTCCGGTGAGCAGCCCCACTCCTTTTTAACAGCCTCACAAATTTCTACGGCGTAGTCAATTTCCGTCATGGAAAAGCTTTCCGGTGAATATTCAAGGCGGATTTTCTTTAAGTCTTCAGGCGAAAGGCATGACTTTATGCAGCGCACTCCGTCTATGGCTATCTGCTTGATTTCTTCTTTTGTCTTTCCAAAGGTGTATTTTCTCTGGGCAGGCGAAGTTGAATTGTAGATGTGGAAGATGACGTTTGGAGCACCCTTTATTGCTTCCAGTGTCTTTTTTACCAGATGCTCGCGGGCCTGGCACAAGACCTGGATTGTTACGTCGTCGGGAATCCGCTTTTCGTCTATAAGGCGGCGGAGGAAGTCGTATTCGGTGTCGCTTGCGGCGGGGAAGCCAATTTCTACTTCCTTAAAGCCTGTCTTTACGATAAGGTCAAAAAATGCAAGCTTGGTTTCTATACCCATGGGGTTTACGAGGGCCTGGTTGCCGTCGCGAAGGTCTACGGAGCACCAAATTGGCGCCTTGGTGATGCGTGCGGCTGGCCACTTGCGGGTTGTCATTGGAATGTCCGCAATTGGAGCGTACTTGCCGGTTAAAGTTCCGTCGGGGTTCATTGAAGCCATAAAAATCTCCTTCTAAAGCAAAAAATTTAAAAGAAAAAAGACCCGCTGCCGAAGCAACAGGTCTGTAAGTTACAAGTTAAAACTACCCTTACCAGCGCCTATTTTCGGCAATCAGAGAAGACTGGGCATAGTAGAAGTAGTGTTTTGTTCATGTGTTTAATATACAACTTTATTTGGTGAGTGTCAAGCGTGCAAAGTGTTGAGCGGTAGTATGCCTTGTAACAGTTCTTTTTCTGCGGCACTTTTTCCTGTAAAAGTTCTGCGTCCCAAAAGAACACTTGCCATTTTCTTTATAACAATAGCGCCATGGATGGCGCGTCAATTGTTTGCATAAAGACTCGCGGGTTTTCGCCAGAAAACCCGTCCTCAAAAATGGCAAGGAGGCCATTTTTGAGGGGCTTTCCGGGGTTCCGCGGGTCCCTTCCCGCTCCATTGCTCCACTTCATTCCGCAACCCGCCTGCGGCGGGCCCCTCCAATCCCTGCCGCTATGCATGTTGCTAAAGCGCGTCTCCTTGCACTTTTAATTCAATTAAGAAAGGGGCGTTATTCTTCTCCTTTCCCCTCAACCGTATCCTGCTCTGCATCAGTGGAAGGTGCTGTGCCTGTGTCTGAGTCTGTATCTGTGTCAGCATCCGTAACAGGGGCCGAGTCTTTATTCGTATCCGTATCTCCAGCAGAAGCAAGCATCTCCCCTTTTTCCCTCAGCATAAACTGCCAGGCCCTTGTCATCAACTGGCTGTAGTAAGGCAAAACCCAAATCAGACCAATTCCTAAGGTAAGGACGCACAAAATGGCCCAGCCAAAAAAGGAAAGATGCGTAACAAAAAGATTCGTGCGGAATCCTTCCGTAACCATAACCGCAACGTCAAGCGATTTCCTAACGTCCAAATCCGGCTTGTCCGCAAGGGCATAGAACATCATGGCATACGAAGTGATTTTTGCAAGCAAAACAAGATACAGGAAGATAAAAAGAAAAAAGCAGCAGAAGATAACCACAGCAACAACCACAGGTGCAGAAGAAATATTGGCCAAGGAACCGACAACTGCAATTGGAAGTATGACTACGGACAAAAGCAAGATCCATAATAACACGCGCAGAAGCAGCCAAAAGAAGGCAGGAATTGCCATTGGCGTTATACCACGGAAAAAATTCTTACAGGAAGCATCCCCCTCCTTTAAAAGAATGTTGTTCCACCTGAGCAAAGCAAGATAAAGCATGGAAAATACAGTGTAGGACAAAAGAACAAAAAGCAGCATGCCAAAAACCCCAAGAGGCAATGACCAGAAAAGGAAAAAATACCCAAGCATCATGACAAGACAGGGAATGTAGAAAAGAAGACCAACAAGCCCTGCATTCTTCCACTTCCCCTTCAAATCAGCCAGGGCCTTCTTCTTTAAATCTACTCTATTGTAAAACATCAAAATCCTCCTCTTTTAGGACACCGCTTTCAATCGAATTTTTCTTAATAGCCTCGTAAGCGTTTATAAAAGAATTTTCAAGATATGGCATAAACAGAATAAAACCAAAGCCAAGTGTAAGGATGGAAAAAACCCACCAAAGGAAAAAGCTAAGATCCATCACCAAAATATTCTCACGGCAGCCCTTGCACATCTTCTTGGAAAGCTTCATCGCACGGACAGCCCCAATATTGGGATTCTCCGCAAGAACATATCGCATCATGGAATAGCCCAAAAGCTTTATGCAAACAAAAATGCTATAGGCTAAAAAGGCATAAGACATGGCAACCGCTATTCCGGCCCTTAGAGAAGCTACGGTAGAAGCAATTTCAGTGGCAACAGCAGCCTCACCGTCTGCCGCAAGCTTTGCAACGACAAGAGTGGCAAGCATCATCGGGAGCAAAAGGATAAAGCACCACAAAGAATACCAGGCAGCACCACGCAAAGACGCGCCCGAAAAGCATTTTACAAAAGCATCAAAAGAAAAATCCCCATTCTTGCGCCAAGAAAAAACATAAAATGAAACAGCAAAGGCAATCACCGAAAAAACAAAAGCGTATGCCCACCTAACAAAATATAAAAGAAACTGTTCAAACACAGTTTGGGACTTCTTTACGTATTCCAGAAATCTCTGCTTTTGCTGCACGTTTACAGTTCCGTCATCTCCATAGCTGTAAACACTCGTAATCTCACCAGCATTGATTTCTTCGCCAGACTGGAACTCATGCAGACCACCAGATTCATCCCAAGAACCCTGAGCATTCGAGACCGTCTCTTTCCAGTCCCGATTCCATTCGCCGTACTTTTTTACATAGTAGGGAACATAAATCACCGCATACAAAAAAATAAGTGCAAACACTCTTACAAGGCTAACGCGGAACATCTTTTTGGGAAGCCCCTTTGACCTTTCAAAAGCATCCGTCTTATACTTTTTTCTGTCAAACATTTTTATCTCCTGTTTTTCTAATTAATGCTAAATTTATATAGTAAAATCTAAAAATAAACAAGTGAACAAAAATTATAGGCCATGGAATATTTTTTACAAAAAGTGACACTTTGCCTTTCTTTGAGTGTATCATATTATATAGGCTAAAACAAAAAGCAAGGAGCCATTATGAAAAATATTATTATAGAAAAAATTTTCCAAGTTGCCATTACCGCTTGTGCAGCACTTCTAATCAACTGCACTTCTACCGCATACAGGGTCATGGAAGGAGAACTTGCACAGTTATCCAAATCAGCCTCCTATGCAATCACCGTTCCTGCTGACTATCCAGATGAATCAAATTCCGGCAAGACCACATCCATGGAAATCCAAAAGGTACTGACCGGTTGCGGAGTAAATGCAAGCCTTCTGAATTCTTTCACAGACTATGAATCCGTCCCGCAAGAAACAAGGGCAAAATATGACTACATCGTGGAACCGAAGATTACTCACTGGGAAGACAACGTTGCCACATGGAGCGGAAAACCGGACAAGCTCCTTCTTGTCATAACAATCTACGAGGCAAAGACAGCCAAGGTTATGGACACATTCACCATTGACGCAGAATCTTCCAGCATAGTCTTTGGAGTCGATGACCCAGTAGACCTTATAAAAGAGCCGTCCATCGTCCACTACGACAAAATAATAAAATAGAAAGCACAAGCAAAAAAATAGCCCAAAAAAAAGCCAGCCCAAGATTCTCTATATAAGTATGCAAAATAACACACCATATTGAAAACTTAGCCAAACAGTTGTATTCTATATGCCTATGGAAAATTCAACAGAACAAAAAGAAAGTCCGGCTGGCACTCCCCCGGCAAAAAAACGGGGACGCTCCCTTGTGGCAAAAGGCCTTTCACTTTCATTCCTTACGCTCGCATCAAGGCTTTTAGGGCTGATAAGGGAAATGACAAAGGCAAAATTCCTTGGTACGTCAACACTCAGCGACGCATTCGTAATTGCATTCCAGGTTCCAAATTTTTTCCGCAGGCTCTTTGCAGAAAATTCGGTGTCGGTCGCTTTTATCCCCACATTCAAGGCAAGGCTTGAGGACTCTGCAACAGAAGAGGGAAAAAGGACAACCCAGGAATTCATCAATGCAACTTTTACCCTGGTAACTTTTTGCAGCGCAGTATTTGTAACACTGGGAATGATTTTTACTCCGCTCATACTGAAGATTTTCTTTGGAAAGGAATCACTGGATGCACTTACCGAAGCAACTGTCCTTACAAGGATAATGTTCCCATATCTAGTGGTAATCTCCATCGCGGCACTTTTGCAGGGAATACTTAACGCGCTAAAGATATTTTCACCTTCGGGATTCACGCCGATTCTTTTTAACGCAATCGTAATCGCATTCACTTATGTGCTTACATATTTTAAGCTAACGGAAAACCCCGCCCGCGCAATGGCCATCGGTGTAATAACAGGCGGCTGCGTGCAGGCAATTTTCCAGCTGCCCTTTGTCTTCAAGAACAACTGGCGCATTCAGTTTGCCTCACTAAAAAAAGCATTCACAAATCCCTACACAAAAAAAGTAATACGACTCATTGGCCCTACAATAATCGGGATGGCCGCATACCAGATAAACGACATCGTTTCTTCTTCACTTGCAACCCGAGCCGGAACAGGTGTCTGCTCAAGCCTACAATATTCGCTAAGATTACAGGAATTGATTCTTGGCATTTGCGCAGTTACCATAGGAACCGTAATTCTTCCAGACCTTACCGGCTTTGCAAAAAAATGCGAATGGGATTCATTCTCAAAACTATTAAAGCAGTCGGTTAACATAATGACCCTCATCTCCATCCCGATTACATTCTATTCACTTGTCATGGCAAAGAACTTGATTACGCTTGTATTTGCAACCGGTAAATTCAATGAGGACTCCATACTGATGACGCAAAAAGTTTTCTGCTGCCACATTCTTGGGCTAACATTCATTGCGGTGAACAGAATCATTTCGCCGGCCTTCTATGCCCAGGGTGACACCAAAAGCCCTACCCTTGCAGGACTCATAAACTTTGCAGTAAACATTTCGCTCGCCCTGATTTTGGTTCACCAGATGAGCGGGGCCGGAATTGCAATTGCCCTTTCCGTCGCAAGCCTTGTGAACACAGCCTTCCTCTTTTACTTTTTGCGCTTCAAGAAAAATATAAACGTTGCAGAAATAGCAGGAGGGACATTTTTATACGCGGTAAAAATCATGCTCTTTTCCGTGATAGCAGTCATTCCGGTTTATTTTCTGCGAGGAAAAATTGAGCTTTTGTTTGCAGGACACAACCGCCTTATTTCGCAGGGAATTCCAGTTGCACTTACCGCATTGATATTCGGAGCTATTGGACTTGCACTTCTGCTTGCCACCAAAGATCCGATTGTTGGAATTGTGCTAAAAAAATTTAGGCGCAAATAATTTTCTGCGGCACTTGCTCGTTTTAGCAGATATTTCTTGAGCTGCCAAAAAGTGCCTTCTGTGTGGCGCTTCCGGGGTTCCGGCCGTCCGGCCTCCATTGCTTTGCAATCCGCTTTCGCGGCCCCCTACAGTGCCTGCCGTGCTCCCTATGCTGCAAAAGGCATGGGAGTACAAAAATATTTTTTTTGCAAAGAGAGAATTTGTTTTATGACAAACGATATTTTAAATAACTACGAAGAAATAATAGCTAATGCCGACCTTGATTCAATCTACAGGGCAAGGCGTGAAAAAGTCTATGCCTACATGGCGGAACACAAGATTGCGGCGGCAGTTTACGAAGACAATGAGGAACACAGGACACCCGCAGTCCGCTACCTTACAGGCCATCCGTCCGATGCAATCCTGATTCTTACCGCAGACAAAAAAGCCCACCTTGTTCCCTGGGACGAAAACCTGGCAGCCCTCCGCGCACATTCAGATTTTGTAACTCCGCTCACAGAATACAAGCGCGTGAATACAGATGCCGTAAAAGGTGAACTTAAAAAATTTTCTGCAAACCAAAAGGGGCTAACTGTTTCGCTGCAAACGGAAACGACATACATTTCATTTAAAAAATTCCAGGACGCACTTGGCACTGACGGCTGGAAGGTTGAGTGCACGGAAGAAGGAGTCCACAAGTTTACAAAAGAACTTAGGGCTGTAAAAGATGAATACGAGATTGCCTGTACGGTAAAAGCATGCGCAATCACAAGCGGCATGACCGATAAAATTATTCCACTTCTTGCAGAGGGGAAAATAAAAACAGAAAGCGACGTTGCCCTCTTTATAGAAAAAACTCTCCGCGAAAAAGGATGCGAACGTACAAGCTTTGACACTCTTGCGGCAGGCCCTTCGCGAAGCTACGCAATACATGCCTTCCCCGGCTACACGGGAGGCTTGTGGGGATGCGACGGACTTAGCATTTTGGACTACGGCGTTTGCTACGAAGGTTACGCAAGCGACTGCACCATTACCATTGCACGCGGAAAGCTGAATGCCGCTCAGGAAAAAATCCTTGACCTTGTGCAGACAGCAGCAAATGAATGCAGGCCCCTCTACAAAAAGGGACAACCGGTTCTTGGAGCCGCAAAAAAAGCAGACGAAATCTTTGCAAAGGAAGGCCTTGCCATGCCACACGGACTTGGCCACGGAACAGGCCTTGAGATTCACGAAGCACCATTTGTTAGCATGAGGGCAAAAGAAGACACGCTTTTTAAAAGCGGCAACATCGTAACGCTGGAACCCGGCCTTTACGACCAAAAGCTTGGCGGCTGCAGGCTAGAAAACGACGTGCTTGTTACCGACGACGGAAACCTCGTGCTGACCAACTCGCGGATTTTTAGGATGTAGGTTGAGAGGCGGGGAAAAAGTCCTACAAGCTTAGGATTTTCCTTGCCTCAGAAACATACGCTTCATCATCTATTCTGATTGTAACAGGTTTCTTTAAAAGATCTGGCAACTTTTAACATAATGTTGTGCCTGAAAAATTTTCGATTGCATTTGCAAATTTTTTGAAATCTCCAAGATGGTCACGGATAATTGCAAATATGATTTTACAGTCTATCTTCTCATATTGATGGACTGCAATGTTTCTGAATCCAACTGCATGACTCAAATCAATTGCATTTTTCTTTTCTATTATTTTGTTTTCGGCAAGGTACTTGAATGTTTCTGACATTGTAACTGGTGTCGGGGTGCAAAAGTCTAAGAGCATATGGTTTCCAATATCAACACAAATTTGAACAGCCCGCTGTAGATTTAGAATAATTATTTCTTGTTTGTCGAGGTTTGATTCAAGTTCTTCCAGTGAGGAAACTTTCTGCGATTCTATCCGGAGCACGCACCGGATCAATGCTTCTATTTTTGTGCGTATAACTTCTTCATCCATTTATAAACCTCCTTATTTTTTCTTTCTGGAAGCGTTCGATTACAGGCATGAAATCTTCTTTAAAGCAAAGTGCCTTGGTCAAATACCTTACAAAGACATTGGGTTCTATTTTTATCTTTACACCGCTTGTCATAATCTGATAGAGAAAAAGTCCTTCTGCAACTGACAAGTCGGCAAGATCTATTTCCCTCCGGCACAAAAGGGACAAGTCCGTCTGAATTTCTGAAAGCTCTTCATAACCGAACTCTTCTGTACCGTGAATTGCAATATCTATGTCACTGTGTGAAGTAGCGCAGCCCTTTGCAAAGGAACCGAAAAGCAACACCGTATCCACTTGGTCTTTCTTGGAAAAATAATCTTTTAGCTTTTGCCTAATTTCTGCCGCCTCAAGTTCAAGCGATTCATGTCCTGCACAAGATGACTGGTCCTTCTTTTGCATACACGACCTCCTTTGTATTTTAAGTATACAGCACATGATGGATGTAGACAAGCGTTCTTGCCCACCAGCCTACGCCCGATTGGAAGGGCCCGCGCAAGCGGGTTGCCAAAGGCAATGGAGGCGAAAGCCGGAACCCTGGAAAGCGGGGAATGCCATGGAGTCTGGCCGGACACGGAGTGCCGGACACAGTGGAAGATGGCATGCCGTCCAGAAGAGAAAAAAATTATTTTAGATAGACCATAAGAAGCATGATGTCGCTATTGCGGATGCCAGAGATGCGGCTTGCCTGGCCCAGTGTGAGCGGGCGGACTTTTTCCAGCTTGGCACGGCTTTCTGCACTAAGGGCGGGGATGGCACCGTAGTCAAAGTCGGCGGGGATTTTTGCCTTTTCCATTTTGTGCATTTTTGCAACGCGGGCGTCCTGCTTTTGAATGTAGTAGCGGTACTTAAAATCTTCCTGGGCTTCGGTCCATTCGATTGCGGTAAAGTTTCCGGGGTTTTGCGCATCGGGATTTTTTTCCAAAAGCAAAAGGGCTTCTTCTACTGCCGCATATTTTTTGTTGAGGGCATCCATCTGGGCTTGGCTTATGAGTCCAGCTTCGAATCCCTTTGCGCGGAGTCTTCTGTCTGCCGTGTCGTGGCGAAGCTTAAGGCGGTATTCGGCGCGGGCGGTGAACATGCGGTAGGGTTCCTTTGTGCCAAGCGTTACAAGGTCGTCGATTAGGACACCGATGTAGGCTTCATCCCTTCCGAGTACAAGCGGCTTGTATTGGGGAATGCTTCTGAAATTTTCAAAGCCGGCATCTTTTTGTGCCTGTTCAAGTTTTACGGACAAGGCAGATGTTTCCCTTGCAGAAATTTCTGCAAAGTTTTTTAGCTCGTCGGAATTGAATACAGGCTTTGGCTGGAAGTGCCCTGCTTCTGCGCTTGAAGGGCTTGCACCGAATGTTGAATCCGCATTGCAAAGCGGGCCGCAGAATTCCCTGTGACTTTTTGCGTAGAGTGCCGCATTGATTCCTGCAACGAGCCCCTGTCCCGCAGCTTCTTCGTAACCGCTTGTTCCGTTTATCTGCCCGGCGTTAAAGAGGCCAGCGACGCGTTTTGTTTCTAGCGACGGGAAGAGCTGTGTTGGTTCTACGTAGTCGTATTCAACCGCATAGCCTGGACGGCTTACCACGCAGTTTTCAAAGCCAGGCATTGTGCGGAGGAATGCATCCTGAACTTCTTCCGGCAAACTGGAGCTTAATCCGTTAAGGTAAATCTCGTCTGTTTCTATTCCTTCCGGTTCAACAAAAAGCTGGTGGCGCTCACGGTCGGCAAAGCGCATAACCTTGTCTTCTATGGACGGACAGTAGCGCGGCCCAACACCGTGAATCTTTCCCGAATAAAGCGGGGAACGGCTAATGTTGTCGCGGATGATTTTATGTGTTTCTTCATTGGTGTAGACAAGGTGGCAGGGAACCATGGGGCGGTCAACGCTTTCGTCGTCAAAACTAAAGGGTATAACTTCCGCATCACCTTCCTGGAGTTCAAACTTGGAAAAGTCAACCGTGTGGCGGAGTATGCGTGGCGGGGTTCCGGTCTTTAGTCGGCCTGTTGTAAATCCCAAGCGGTTAAGACTTTCCGTAAGTCCAAAGGCTCCACCTTCTCCCAAGCGTCCGCAGGGTGCGTCAAATTCACCAATAAAAATTCTGCCTCCCAAAAAGGTACCTGTGGTAAGGACTATGGAGCGTACGGGAATTACCCTTCCCCTTTCCGTAACAATGCCGATTACTTTTTGGCGCATTCCGCTTTTTGCAGCGTCCGTTGCATATTCGTATGAAGGGCTTCCCCGCTTTTCGCCTGGAATTGAACCGTATTCGCTTGCACTGTCGCTTCCTTCGGGCAGGGGGGTGGAAGAGGCAACCGTAAGAACGTCAACTGCGGTGTCCATTAGGGTGCAGAGGTTAGGCGTTGTTTCCAAAGTGCGTCTTGCCAAAATGGAATAGGTTATTTTGTCAGCCTGGCTTCTTGGCGCCTGTACTGCGGGACCACGGCTTTTGTTCAGCATGCGGAACTGAATCATTGAGCGGTCAATCAGCTTTCCCATCTCGCCGCCCAATGCGTCTATCTCGCGGACGATGTTGCCTTTTGCAATGCCGCCAATTGAAGGGTTGCAGCTCATGCGGCCGATCGAATCGATTGTTTGGGTAATCAAAAGTGTTTTTAGCCCCATTCTTGCAGCCGCAAGCGAAGCTTCTATACCGGCGTGGCCTCCGCCAACAACAGCCACGTCAAAGGAATCATAAAAAGCCATAGTGCTATGGATTATAGCGAATTGTCGCGATTTTTACAACAAAATAATTTTATGATTGTAAATAATTGGCGTTTCTGCTAGAATGACGGGGATGGCTAAAGAAGAAATTTCGCGCTTGGACAAGGTTCTCAGCAACAACGGTTTTGGTACAAGAAGCCGTGTAAAAGGCATGCTTCACAAGATGTGCGTCGCGGTTAACGGCAATGTCGTTACGGACGGAAAGACACGTGTGAACACTTTGACCGACGTTATCAGCGTGGACGGAATTCCGTTGGAGATAAAAAAAGAGCTCTATATCATGATGAACAAAAGCGCGGGTTCAGTCTGTTCCACAAGGAGCGGAATGCACCTTACTATTTTTTCTTTTTTGGAGGATGAGGCAGCGCGCAGGTTTGAGCGTGGCGAGCTAAGTTCCATCGGACGCTTGGACGCAGACACGGAAGGGCTTTTGATTCTTACCACGGACGGAATGTTGAACCACAGGATTACATCCCCAAAGTCTGGCATTCCAAAGATCTACCTTGTTTACCTTAGGGACGCAGTTGACGAGCCCGCAAAAGATTCCTACAAGGAAAAGCTTTCCAAGGGAGTTCACATTGCGGCAGAGGGAAAAGACGGAGAGGCAGACTGCCTTCCTGCCATACTTGAATGGGGAAACGGAGGCTTTACCGATGAGCGTGGTCAGGACGAAGATGGTTCGCTAAAGGAAGGATGCAAAGAAGTCTGCACGCTTACCGTTTTTGAAGGGAAGTTCCACGAAGTAAAAAGGCTTTTTGCGGCTTTGGGAAACGAAGTCGTGTATTTAAAAAGAATAAAGATGAACGAGCTTGAGCTTGACAAGAATTTAAAAAGCGGCGAATACCGCGAGCTTACGGATGATGAGCTTAATCTTTTACGAAAGGGGTTAAAAAGCGATGACTGACATTGAGATTGCCCAGAAGAACATAATGGAAAACATAGAGGCTGTTGCTTCCAAGATTGGCGTAACAGAAAGCGACCTTGACTTTTACGGAAAGTACAAGGCAAAGATTTCTTTTGCAAAACTAACGGAGCTTCAGAAAAAGGCGGCAAACCCTGCTACAAGGGGAAAACTTGTCCTTGTTACAGCCATGACTCCGACTGCCGCTGGCGAAGGAAAGTCCACCGTAACGATTGCACTTGGGGATGCCCTTAGAAAAATCGGGAAGAAGAGTGTTATTGCCCTACGCGAGCCTTCACTTGGTCCCTGTTTTGGAATAAAGGGTGGAGCCTGTGGCGGAGGTTACGCTCAGGTTGTTCCAATGGAAGACATAAACCTGCACTTTACGGGAGACATCCACGCAATCACTGCCGCAAACAACCTGATGGCAGCACTCATAGACAACCACATTCAGCAGGGCAACGACCTTGGCATTGACCCCAGGACAATTTCGTGGAAGCGCTGCGTAGACTTGAATGACCGTGCCTTGCGAAACGTTATACTTGGACTTGGAAGCAGAATAGACGGAGTTCCCCGCGAAAGCCACTTCCAGATTTCCGTAGCAAGCGAGATAATGGCATGCGTTTGCCTTAGCCGCACAATCAGTGAGTTAAAAGAAAGAATTAGCGCAATCACAATCGGCGAAACATACACAAAAGAAAGCGTTACCTTTGGACAGCTTAACTGCACGGGAGCAATTGCCGCGCTACTGAAGGACGCAATAAGGCCAAACCTTGTGCAGACTTTGGAAAAGACACCAGCCTTTATCCACGGAGGCCCCTTTGCAAACATTGCCCACGGCTGCAACTCAATAAACGCAACTTTGTGCGCACTTGCAACAGGCGACTATGTTGTAACAGAGGCTGGTTTTGCCGCTGACTTGGGAGCAGAAAAATTCTTTGACATAAAGTGCAGGAAGAACGGCCTTACACCAGACGCAGCTGTTATAGTAGCAACAATCAGGGCCCTAAAGATGCACGGCGGCGTTTCAAAGAAAGACCTTGGGGAAGAAAACCTTGAGGCACTGGAAAAAGGCTTTGCAAACCTAAAGGCACACATTCATAACGTAAAGAAATTTGGCCTTGAAGTTGTAGTTGCAATCAACAAATTCATCTCGGACACAGACGCAGAAGTTGAGCTTGTAAAAAAACTCTGTGCCGCAGAAAAAACGGATGCAATTCTTTGTGAAGGATGGGCAAAGGGCGGAGAAGGTGCCACGGAGCTTGCAGAAAAAATTGTTGGCATTACAGAAAAGAAAAATGAATTCAAGCTGCTTTATTCAGACAACCTGCCGCTCATGGAAAAGGTTAATGTCCTTGCAAAAGAGATATACCATGCCTCTTCCGTTGAATTTGACGACAAGGCAAAGAAAAAGCTTACCCGCTTCCAGGCGGAGGGTTACGGGAACCTTCCTGTCTGCATGGCAAAGACGCAGAATTCAATAAGCCACGACAAGGCTCTTACCGGTGCACCAGAAGGATATGCTTTCCCGGTAAGGGATGCCCAGCTCTACAGCGGAGCAGGATTCGTAGTTGTGTTTGCGGGAGACATAGTTGACATGCCTGGTCTTCCAAAAATGCCAGCCGCCCTTAACATAGACGTGGACGACCAAGGAATAATCAGCGGACTCTTTTAACAGAGCAAACGGAGGATAAAGTGAAAAGCGGGACAAAGTATTTTAGCGGCAACAAAAAATTTGAAAACCTGAACAACCAGCTCATAATCAAATACGACAGCTTTACCGTAGATGCAATCTGGCGAAAGATTGGGGCAAGGTACGACGGAATCATGTACAAATACGGCCCTCGCTTTTCCGAATTAAAAAAGACAGACTTTGACTTTTTACCCATAGCATCGGTTTACCTTACGCTAAAGAACGAGGACAGTTCCGACGCACTGGAGCTTATCCAGGAACAGGTTCAGTCCAACATCTTTCAGGAAATACGCGACGAAAGGGAAAAGAAGTCAAAGACGCCAAGCTTCTTAAGGAACATCTTTAAGCCTACCCAAAAAAAACTTATCTCGGATGAACTGAACAAACTCATAGAAGACTTTTGCGCAGAAAACAGTTGCGTTGAGCTTTGGCAAATGCTTGACCAGTGCAATTCACAAGGACTAGATTCGGCAGAGTAAAAAAATGAAAAACAAAAAAGTTTTGTACACAGCATTTTTATTCTTTGCAGGAACTTTGCTTGCACTTTTGTTGAACATAATTGGAATCAAATTTTATTTTGACTATCTTAATGCATATTCTGCGACTGGAGAATGGGCGGAAAAAATTGCCGCTGATAAATTTCAAAAAATCATTGGAGTTATTCTTCAATTGATATTTTCAATCTTGCCAGGAATTTTTCTTATGCTTTTTTCCCGTAC
>JAILHV010000156.1 GCA_024695625.1 Treponema sp. | reverse complement strand
TTTAAAGACAAATACCTTGCAAAGATATTCATGATTTTTCTTCCCGGTGAAGAATACTACGGAATAACACTAGAAATAGCTTTTGAAAAATCAATCGTAATGTGGAATGAATTTAGAAATGTTTCTTGGTTTGAACCTTTCAACAAGGGTGCTTTTATGTGGAACAATATCAGGGCTCTATTGGACTTTGAAGACAAAAGCTTTATGCAAAAGCACAATGACTTGTACACCGTAATAAACCTGGTTTTCAAAAAGCGTGAAAAAGGCCCTGGTTATTCAGAAGAAATATACAAGCTTGTCCTTGGCGAAGAACTTTACAATCATGAGCTTAACGATATTGAAGAAGAATACATAATAAACTTTTTCAAATGCCTCATAATAAGACACTCCGAACTTGACATTTACTGCATTGGCTGCCTTGGAAAATATCCAAAAGAAGAAGAATACAACTTTCTTTTTGACCAGCTAAAAGAATCAATATTCCAAGACGAATGCCTAGCTGTAGCCCTCTTGCGCGAATTGAATTTCTGGCAAAACCCATCATACACAGAATACCTTGATTCAATAAAAGATTCCGACAAGCTATCCCAAAAACTCAAAGCCTATATCCAGCAGACAATCAAATTCAAAACGCATAAAATCACAAACATGTCTGAACCGTCCGTAGGATACGACGACTCCGGAAAAAACAGGTACATTGAATGGGGAAGGATATAGGCTGTAACAAAGCAAAAAACATCTCCACTCATTGCAAAAAAATCACTTTCGGATTATTATAAATATATCCTACAGAATGCTTGCATACCATAGGCATAAAAAAGGAAGCATAAAAATGTCAATAAGAAAATCAGCATTGATTAAATGCATCTACCAGTTTATTCTTTTTTCAATAATAACTCTTTTATTTATGCATTTTTTACTTATGTTTGCCTTATTTCATGCAGCAATTCTTGCTTTCCCTCTAATCGCCTTTATGTGGACTTTCTGGGGATTTAATCTTCTTACCATAATCATAGGAATTCAATTTAGAAAAAGGTATCAAATTTCATTTGCAGTATTGAATTTCTTTGCCATTGCTTTGCTTATTGTATTCCTGATAATTTCATCAGAAGCGAAAAAATATGAAAAACTTCACACGATTGCCATAATCACTTCAATATGTATTGGAATACTGTATCTTCTTGCTAGTATTCTCTTTGTAAAAGCATATTGGAAACAAGCAAAGATTGAAGTACTCAAATTATTGGGAAAAGAAATTCCTCTTGAAAAATATTCTGAAATTTGCAAAACAAAATATCCAGTTTTGCTTGTTCACGGAACAGGATTTAGAGATAGAAATTTTTGTAATTATTGGGGCGAAATACCCGACCTGCTCGAAAAACATGGGGCAAGCATTTTTTACAGCAAGCACGATGCATGGGCAAACATAGAAGATGCAGCAAGTCAAATTACAGACACGCTCAAAACCGTTCTTGAAAAAGCAGAATGTAAAAAAGTTAATATCATAGCCCATTCCAAAGGGGGGATTGATGTTCGCTATGCTATAAGCAAATTGGGACTTGAAGATAAAATAGCATCCGTAACAATGATAAGCTCCCCCAACCATGGTTCCAAAACACTTGATAAATTGTATTCCATTTTTGGGGACTGGTTATTTAAGTTTCTCGCGGTATTTGTAAATTTATGGTTCAAGATTCTCGGAGATAAAAAGCCTGATTTTTTTAAAACGACAAAACAGTTTTGCTCAAGTTTTATGGAAGGCTTTAACAAAGAAATTACCGATTCTCCTTCCATATTGTATCAAAGCTTTGCCGGCAAAATGAAAAATCCATTCAGCGATATTTTCATGTGGTTTATGAATTTCATAATGAAATTCTGCGACGGAGAAAACGACGGTCTTGTATCAGTAGAATCTGCAAAATGGGCAAACTTCCGCGGCGTTATTGAAGCGCAGAAGTTTTTTGGAATTTCTCACGCACACGAAGTTGATGCATACCGGACAAATCCAAAAATCAAGGAAGCAGATGGCCTGCCAAAGAATTCAAAGACAATCCGGGATTTTTACATCAACTTGGTTGGCGAATTAAAAGAAAAAGGTTATTAATAAAAACAAGGAGGCAGAAAATGCTAAAAACAGATTACTCACAAGTTTCAAAGGTGTACGACACAAACAAAGGCAGGGTGGACTTTGCCAAAGACCAGGACATAGAGATTCTTTTGCAAAAAAAACAAAACCTCACGGTACTGGACCTTGCCTGCGGAACTGGAAACTATTTATTCAGCCAGCAAAAATACTACGGCGGCAAAAACATAAAATGGATTGGAATAGACCTGTCCCAAGACATGCTGAACGTTGCAAAAAGCAAAAACATAGATGCCACCTTCATAAACAGCGATGCGGAATCCTACAACATAGAAGAAGAGTCTGTTGATTTGGTCGTATGCAACTTTGCATTCCATCACTTCCCAAACAAGCAAAAGAGCCTTGTCAAGATGTATTCGGTACTAAAAAAGGAAGGAGTACTAAGATTAAAAAACATAGAACCCGAATGCATGAAGGACTGGTGGGTTTATAAATACTGCCCGGAAACCTATTGCGAAGACCTCCTGCGCTTTTGGCCCAAAGACTTGATTATGCACGCGCTAAAGAAATGCAACTTTGCAAACATATCCGCAAAAAGAGAGTATTACGAAAAAAGCAGCCCCATAGATCAATTGGTAGAAAACTACAAAAGAAGGGACATCTCCCAGCTTGCAATGATAGAAGACGACCTTTACCAAAAAGGAATGAACCGTGTAATGCTAGAAGCAGAGCATGGAGAAAGTGAATACAAAGAAATTACGGCATTCCTGGAAATACGCTGCGAGAAAAACTAAGACACGGAGACAGGCATTATGAAAAAACTAATACTACCCCTATTACTGCTTGCTTCTTTTATTGCCTTTGCACAAAACACTGCAGAAAAAGTTCAAGACAACGCATCCCCAAAAAGCATAAATGGCTTTTACATGGTAAACGAAAACGACATTTACCTATCTTTTATTGCAATCCACAACAACGAAGCAAGAGTATTAATTAACCACTACCAGGCAGTGCAAATCAACAAGTTCTCCGTAGAAATATGCAGCGGCAACATTATAAAACTAAGCGGAAAATACCACACCTTTAACTTAAAACTCACAGACCAAAACGACTTGCAACTAATAAGCGAAGTCCCAACATCAATTTACAGCCCCTGCCAAGGAAACATCTTTAAGCGCTGCCCCTACACCCCAGAAGCAATCAGACAAAAAGACAAAAGCTTCGACAACAACTTTTCCCTAAAAGACAACTGTCCCGACAACTGGGGAAAGTGGTTCAACGCAAAAACAATAACAAGCAAAGATAATTAAAAAGGAAAAAAAAATGAAAAAAGTATTTATATCAATTTTGTTTTTATTTTCAATCACGTTTTCTGTATTTGCATCATCCGGAAACATCTTCTTTGGTTTTAATTCTTGGACACACCAAGAAAACTCACTCGACAGCACTCCTCAAGAGGTAACAAGAATCTTATATGATGGCGCAAAGTATTACGTTATGCCGGAAGAAAACAATTTTCATCTATCTATAAATTCTTACCGGATAAATACTCTTAACCAAATAAATGTTACCCAAGAAAAGGACACTTTAAAGATTTATACTGTAGAAGATATAAATTTCAACTCCTCTTTTACTTTTACAAAAGAAGGAAATGAATTTTATCTAACACTGGAAGGTGATTTGGGAGGTGTAATAGATTCATTCCAAACAGAATGTTCAGCTTCTCAAATAAAAATTTCTTACAAAATCAGAAGACCCGTTAGAGATGAATTTGGCAAAGCTACGGAAAGATATTATTTAAACTATTGCACAGATACATTTTTCAATACCGACAGAAGTGTATTAAACGAAGCTATTGTAAAAGCCTTTGATTTTGCATTGGACAATCCAGATTCTGGCTTTTCAGAACTAACAGAAGAGTTGATTTCTCAAATTTCAAAACCAGAATTAGGAATCATAAGAAACTTAATTTATGCCCGTCACGGATATATTTTCAAGAACAAAAACTTGCAAGACTTATTTTTTAAATCACTAAAAAATTATCAGCCAACAATTAAAAATTCAAGCAAAATAGTTTTTTCAGACAGAGAAAAAGAATTGTTAAAACTGATACAAAAGTACGAAGGCAAAGACTAACACCCAAAAGCATTGGTAAGAAAAATGGAAGAGTTCAAATACATAAGCGAAAACACCCTGAACGACATCTCTTTGCACGACTGCACTTGCGCTAAAATAAGCATGGACGGAGCAGGCTTAGTTTTTAGCATGGAATTTATGGAAGTATGTTCCGAGCACCACTTGAATCCATTTCCTCTTGCCCACCAGACTGGGGAAGGCAAGATTGTTTTTAAAAACACAACGACCTCAACACTGCCATAAACCTTGTTTTTAAGACCCGCGAAAAAGACCCCGGTTATTCAGAAGAAGCATACAAGATAGTTCTTGGAGAAGAGCTTTACAACCACGAGCTTAGCGGTGAAGAAGAAGAATTCATTATAAACGTTTTTAAGTGCCTTGTAATAAAACATTCAGAGCTTGACATTTTTTGCATAGGCTGCCTTGGAAAGTACCCAAAAGAAGATGAATACCAATTCCTTTTTGACCAGCTAAAAAAGTCAATATTCAAAGATGAATTTGTGGCGGTTGCTCTTTTGCGTGAATTGAATTCCTGGCAAGAAGCATCCTACACAGAATACCTTGATTCAATAAAAAATTTCGAACAGCTAACAAAAAAGCTTAAGGACTATATCTTACGGATAATAAAATACAAGAAGCGGGAAATTACAAGCATGTCCGAGCCTGCCGTAAGATACGACGACCAAGGAAAAAACAGATACATTGAATGGAGCTAGCCACAAACACTAATCAGCCCCAAGAATTTTTACGTCACCTTTTTTTGTTTCAAACAGATAAACAAGGTCTTGAGCCCGTGTCCACTCATTCTTATGCTCAGGGCTTATTTTTCCGCCATTTCTAACGCGTATTGCAAAATCGTAAATATCATCCAGGATATAAAAGACAATTACCTCTTCGCTGTCCGAATAAGTAAATTCCTCCAAAACCACA
>JAILHV010000088.1 GCA_024695625.1 Treponema sp. | reverse complement strand
TCCTCCATTTTGAGCTAAACCCATCGAATTCGAGGGGGTTAAGGTGGTCAAATTCGACCACTTTTCTTATCCGTTCAACCCAAGTTCTTTCAGATTTGCATTAATTGTTGCCATAAGGTCATTGCTTTCACTCTGAAGTTTGTTCAATTCTACATGAATCTCTTTCATGCGTTCTTCAAAGTTTTCATCATCTTCCTGAACTTCGGCAACTCCAACATAAGCTCCTGGTGTGAGGGAATAATTTTTCTCTGCTATTTCTTCACAGGTAGCAATTTTACAAAGACCTGCAACATCAGCATAAGTGCCATCGCCAAACTTTTCAGAAAGCCATATTGCCTGTTTTATGACTTCCTCATTTTCCTTTACAGCAGAAATCACAGCTTCATTGGCTTCCCTAACTGCCTTTTTGCTTTTTCTGTCAGCAGCGTTTTCCGCTTTTTTTGCCGTTTCTTCACAAATTTTAATCTGTTCCTGTGTAATTTCTAAAATTTCGTGAAGATGTTCAATGCTATTACATTCAGTAAGCAAATCTCTTTTTTCCAAATCATCTATGAACAAAGCCCCTGAGCGAATAGCATCGAAGTATTCTTCAAGCACAGCTTTGTACTTATCAATTTCACCACGGTAAAGATGAACGATGGATGTAAGATTCTTCATCTGCCATTTTGTCCATTCGTTCAAATTGCGGTCAACAACTGTAAAATAGTTTCTGGCGTCAATAAAAAGAACTTTATCTTTTAGTTCATCTTTCTTTCCCTTGTCAAAGAACCAGAGAGTACATGGAAGACTTAGTGTATAGAAAAAGTTATTGCCTACACTGAGAATTACATCGACATTACCTGTTTCTACAAGTTTCTGGCGGATGTCACGGTCTGCGTGCTGGCTGTCCGTGGCAGATGAGGCCATTACAAATCCGGCTCGTCCTGTATCGTTCAGGTATGCATAGAAATAACTTATCCAAAGATAGTTTGCGTTTCCAATTTCTTTTGTCTTTTCATTGTAGCCCGGAAGTCCAAAAGGAAGTCGGCCTGCATTAAGAGCTGCTTCGTACTTAACTTTGTTTACATTGAAAGGTGGATTTGCCATAACATAATCACATTTGCCTTCCAATTTATGGTAGTCGTTATAGAAGGAATTAGCTTCATCACCATTGATGATTTTTGCGTTCAAACCGTGAACTGCCATATTCATCTTACAAAGCTTAGCGTTGAACTCAACTTTTTCCTGTCCAAAGAATGTAAGTTTGTCGCTGGCATTAATACCGTTTGCATTCACAAAGTCACCGGAACTTACGAACATACCGCCAGAACCACAGGCAGGATCAAGAATTTTTCCGTGAGTAGGCTGGATGATATTTACAATCATACGAACCAAAGATTTTGGCGTAAAGAAAACGCCGTCATCGCTGGCAATATTTTTTGCAAACTTATTCAAGAAATATTCATAGATACGGCCAATTACATCATCCTTGATTTCGTTTAGGGCATCATTGTTGAAAAGACGAAGCAGGTCTTTGAGTAAGTCATTCTTAAAGATTGTCTGATAGTTTTTGGGAAGAATACCAGAAAGATCTGGACATTCTTTTTCGATTGCTTCCATTGCCTTATCTACTGCTTCTCCAAGATTTTTGTCTTTTGGAAGATTCAAGAGATAATCATAGCGGGCATTTTCTGGAAGATAGATTGCACTTTTTGATTTAAAATCACTGGCTTCTACAGGAAGTTTTACTCCATTACGACTTGGCCGATCCTTTAGTATTTCTGCTTCTACATATTTAAAACGTGTGAATGCATAGCGGAGGTAAATAAGTCCAAGAACAGGCATACAATATTCCTGTGAACTGAGTTTTGAACCTTCTCTTAGAGCATCTGCACTTTCCCAGAGGTCGTCTTCTAGTGATTTTATGTTGTTTTGTGACATTACCTTTTCACCGCTTCTTTGATATTCTCGTAGTATAACATAAAATACGTTATTTTGGAAGAAAGTATTGTGGAAGAATAAAAACAGCCTATATTTCTCAAATCCATTTGCCAAATCACATAAACAGGTATATAATAGTAGATATTTTATTGCATCAAACGTAGGAAGAAAAATTGGCTATTACTGAATACTTGGAAAAGAACCGTAAGCTTTACGGAGACGAAGTTGCTCTTGTGGAAGTAAACCCTGAGCAGGAAGACACACGCAAAATCACTTGGAAGGAATACTCTCTTATTCAGAGTACGGACAAAACCTTCTACCGCCGCGAAATTACCTGGCGCGTCTTTGACGAAAAGGCTAACCGCATGGCAAACATGCTTCTTGCACGCGGAGTAAAAAGGGGAGACAAGGTTGCAATCCTTATGATGAACTGCCTTGAATGGCTGCCTGTCTACTTTGGAATCCTAAAGGCAGGGGCTATTGCAGTTCCGCTGAACTTCCGCTACACCGCCGACGAAATCCTTTATTGCTGCAACCTTGCAGACGTAGACATACTTGTCTTTGGGCCGGAATTTATTGGCCGCATTGAATCCGTGGAAGAAAAAATCAGCAAGAACCGCCTCTTGATTTATGTTGGCGAAGGCTGCCCAACATTTGCAGAAAGCTACCGTGAACTTGTTGCGGACTACCCCAGCAAGGCACCCGGAATAGAGCTAAAGGAAAGCGACGATGCCGCAATTTATTTTTCTAGCGGAACAACAGGCTTCCCCAAGGCCATTCTGCACACCCACCAGAGCCTAAGCCATGCCGCCTTAGTTGAACAGAAGCACCATTCCACCAGCCGCAGCGACTGCTTCCTTTGCATACCGCCTCTCTACCACACAGGAGCCAAGATGCACTGGTTTGGCTCGCTCGTTTCCGGCAGCAGGGCAGTCTTGCTAAAAGGCACAAAACCTGAATACATCCTCGGAACCGTAAGCCGCGAAAAATGCACAATCGTATGGCTTTTGGTGCCGTGGGCACAGGACATCCTTGACGCACTGGACAGGGGCGACGTAAAAATCGGCGACTATTCCCTTGAACAGTGGAGACTCATGCACATAGGCGCACAGCCAGTTCCTCCATCCCTCATCAAGCACTGGCTTGAATACTTCCCCGGCCACCAGTACGACACCAACTACGGCCTTTCGGAAAGCATTGGCCCGGGCTGCGTACACCTTGGAGTGGAAAACACCCGCAAGGTCGGAGCAATTGGTGTTCCTGGATTTGGCTGGGAATGCAAGATTGTGGACGGAGAGACCGGCAAAGAAGTGGAAAAGGGCAAGGCTGGAATCCTTTACGTAAAGGGTCCCGGAGTAATGAAGGAATACTACAACGACCCCGAGGCAACAAAGGCCGTGCTTCACGACGGCTGGCTTGACACTGGAGACGTTGCCCAGCAGGACGAAGAAGGCTTCTATTATCTGGTAGACCGCGCAAAAGACGTAATCGTTTCCGGCGGCGAAAACCTTTACCCTGTCCAGATAGAAGACTTCCTGCGAAAGAACGACAAAATCCACGACGTTGCGGTAATCGGTCTGCCGGACAAGCGCCTTGGCGAAATTGCCGGTGCCGTTATCCAGATAAAAGAAGGAATGACCGCCACCGAAGACGAAATCAATGAGTTCTGCAAGGAACTTCCCCGCTACAAAAGGCCGCGCAAAATCATCTTTGCCCCCGTACCGCGGAACCCCACCGGCAAAATCGAAAAGCCCAAGCTCCGCAAAATGTACGGCGAAGAATACTTGGTCGCATTTGAAAACAAGGGCTAGGGCAAGCAAAAAAAATTACCGTCATCCCGAATTGCGCTTGGCAGGCTAAGCGGACGTTCGGGGGGCTTGCAGAAAACTTTCGTTTAAGTTTTAGCTTTTTCTGGACGGTCATTCTGCCTGCTCTTCCATTCTGCTTGTCTGCTAATTCGGCTGACATGCCTCTGCGCCACCGCCGTTTCGCCCTTCGGTAACCCTCATCCCGCTTGCGCGGGACTAAAGGGGCTCCATGGCGGCGTAGGCTTAAGGGGAGTTTTACGAATTACATATATCCTATTTTGTTAACTCCAATTACACCACGCCTAACAAAAGCAAAATCAAGTTTCTTGGTCTCTATCTGTTTTGTTTCAATTGTTTTCACATCCAGAGTTTTGAATTTCAAAGTTTTTGTTTCAATTCTGTCATACGAAAGAGTTTTTACACCAATCTGGTTAAGAATATCATCAGGCAATCTATAATCTTGGTCTACAATGCCAAAGAAGGTGAATCCTGATTCCACACAGAAAGATATAAACATTTTATATCCTGTATTGTAAATAAAGGTTCCAGCCATTGAACCAATAAAACTACCAAGCAAATAACCAAATACAGGAAGTTCAGGCATAATGGCCTGAAATGCCATACCTAAAGCTATAGAAGAGGACATTATAAACATGTCTCTCATACAAGCATCTGCGAACTCTCCTTTTGTCATTCTTCCCATTGCAAGTTGTATTGAATATTTTACTGTATTCAAAGCAATTACAGTTGCTGCACCAATAATTGATGGATTTAGAGTTGTTGCCAATTCACCAAGTTTTCCTGCTTCACAAGCAATAGTAAGAGCTGCTGAAATGCCACCTTTTAAGAATGCTTCAGAACTGTCAGACAGAACTATTCCGCCTGCATCAAGAAGTTTTTCCTTATCTATTTCACCTTCTTCTATAAGGGTTTCAAACATCTTATAGATTTTGGGTGCTGCAGAAAGGACCGCTGATATTACTGTTGCAGACAAACCAGCCTTAAGCGCTTCAGCAAAAATATATTTATCTGAAATAAGTTCCTTAGGTTCAAATCCAAATTCTTTTGGATCAAATTTTCCATTTTTAGCAAGGTTCGCAATTTGACGAGATTCAGCTTCAGTTAATGGAATGGATTCTGTTCCTTTGCTCGACTGTATTCGATCTGTGAGAAAATCTAATGTTTCCTGATATTTTTGTACAAGCTGAGGGCGTTTCGTTGATTCTTCTGTAATCTTTCTTTTTAGAAACTCAGTTGCTTTTTCCAATTGTTCTTTTGGGATAAGCCTTCCTTGATTACCATAAAGGGCTGAGTGCATTATTTTTTCAATATCATCATTCTTTACATTGCTATTCTTTAGATACTGTTCAAATGAAATGTCACCATCTGTCTGTTGTGTTTGAGAAAGATATTCTCGGTATCGTTCATAAAAACTTTTTGCCTGTTGCTTTGCACTGTCTGCACCGTCTTTATAATATTTAAGACTATATCCCTTGTCTTCAATCTGTACATCAACAGAACCCAAACCATGGCTTCTTAAAACTTCTGCAATTGCAGTTTTACCTTTAAGAGCCGCATCTATATTATGAGAATCGGCATGCCAGTATTCTGCAATATCACCTTTAAGTTTATCCGAACTTGTTTTGAAGCCTTCAAAGGCGTTCATATCTTCTGCTAATTTTGAAATTTTTTTCTCAACATTTCCGACATAGTTATTACCGTGAACTGCGCCTGCATTGCCACCCACTGTATTTTTTACGAAAAAATCGTATCCGTCAGAAAATGTTGACATAATTAATCTCCCATAAACTTGTTTAAATCTTCAGCCAAAAACTTTTCTATAAGTGTTTTATAGCACTGCAAGCTACCTCGTTTGTCTGTAAGCTCAGTAGTTTTAGTCCTTCTTCCAATAAGCCTCTTAGCTCCTAAAGCAAAAGCTGCTCCAATAGGACCTCCGAAAGCGAAGCCTAATGCTCCAGTTTCAAGATTCTTCCCAAGTTTATAAAAATCAAATTTAGGATCTACAATAATGACTGCTCTCGTCCCAAGCCAACCATATCGCATTCGTTCAGTTTTGTATTCCCAAGTTATCGAACCTGTTTCATACAGTGCTTTAGCATCCTGTACAGGTCCAATATAAATAATATGATTGTCAGAAGTCATTGTAACTTTATTTGCATTGTAATCTTTGTTTTCTTCCCATACGGCGCATTGATATTCACCAAGCTCGCTAATTTTTGCACTTAATACAGTTCCAATTTTATATTCGTTTTCTCCGGATGTAACAATGACAACTTCTTTCATACGTTCTTTCCTTGGAATTATTCTTAATAGAGATCCTTTATATCATCATCCATACAGTCATCTACCTCACTTTCATCACAACCGTATAAGTCAGCCAAGTCTGAACGATTCGGGTGAATTTCTAGCCACTCGGCTTCAGCTGAATCTAATATATCGTCAATTCCTTCATCATTAATATTGCCAAACTTTTGTCCATCATCAGCAACCAATTCGCCATCTGGCTTTTTATAAATATTTAAAGATTCTTCACCATTGGAAAATTTTCTATACGGTTTCCCAAAAATATCTTCAAAATCATTAGACATATATTACCACTCCTCTATAATCCAAGCATTTCGTTAAGCCCGGAACTCTCGTAACAATACGTAGCAAAATTAAGCTATGCTTCTATAATATCATGATTCGGAAAAATAGCAAGTGTTTTCGTTAATTGAATCCTGCCATTTAAACATAATTTATGACAGGGGCGCTGATGTAAACCGAAATTAAATTCCATCATGAGCTATTTTATAAAATCGCTTATAAAAGTCGATACAATAGCCCAATTCAAGTATGTCGCTTTTTGCAATGGGATTTTTTGTAAAAGGATATTTTTTTTCATTTTCATTCAAAATAATTAGTAATCTTTGAAAAATACTGGATATATCTTTACAAAGCTTTTCGGAATATGTCATGTTTTTCATATTTGTATGTTTTGTCAATCTTTTTATAAAAAATAGAATTGTTGGTCTGTTTGCTCCTGTGATATCAACAAAGTATTCGCTTGCATAATCCCGATTTGTTTCAGACAACAATTTTTCAATTATATTGAATATATATTCTCTGAATAAATCACCATAGACAGGATTTTGTTTTTTCAATGGGGTAAGAAAGTTTTCTTCAAAATATGAATAATTCTTCCAAATTATCTTGTCTAAAATATGAGCATCTGTCTTTTTATTAATTGAGCTTACAAGTTTGTTTAAAAAATCTTTGTTTATTTCAACAGTGTTTGATTCATTTTTCAAAGATAGGAAATCAAGATTTTTGAAAAAATCATAACCTAGCTCATCATTAATAAATTGAGTAATATCATTCTTGATGTATTCGGTTAAAGAAGAATCTCCATCCTTGTTTATAAATTCTTTCAATTGTTCTGTAAATTCTGAATAGTAGAGAAAAACATAAGACAAATTCTCTTTATCTAGCATTTCAAAACGATGAAGATTTTCTATTTCATTCGAAAATATAAAATTTAAATTCAGAAGATAGTTATCTTCTGCGCTTAAGGTATTAATTACATTTTTAAAAAATAGTTTTAATTCAGAAAAGGATTCCGGATTATTCAAATCGTATGAAATGATGGAGCCCAAAACAGTTAAATATAATGCCTTCTTCAAATTTATTCTAACTAGGTCTTTTGGATTAATAGAATTGTAAATTCTGTTTTTAATCATGTTTTCTTCTTTTTTGGATAAAGTACTACACTTCGAAATAACAATCTTAAGTTTAAGAAGAAAATCATCTCCTATAACGTACTCATTGGAATTGACTCCAAGATTTCTATTCAATTCAACAATCATATCTGATAACCCAGTATTTATTGAATCGTAAGAACTTAACAAAATAATTTTTTTTGAATCACGTAATAAATTGAATTCGATATTGTTGTTCACGTATTTTGTATCAAAAAGAGTAATATATTTTAGAATTGGAGAATCTTCAAAAAAAACTGCAATGCAATTGTTGTTATCTTCTGAACAAGTTTTTTTTCTATTAAACACATCTTGAATTGAAAAACTATCGTTGTCATAGAAAAAGACATCACAATCAGCTGGAAAAAAAGTAGGTTTGTATTCTTTATGAATATAAAAGGCACTGCTACAACATGATGTTGCATTATCAGGACTGGCTTTTCCAAGAAGTAAATGTATTAAGCTTGTACTACCAGCAGAATATCTACTTATAATGCTAACCTGTGGTGGCAAAAATGATGCCACTGCACAGTAAAGAAGATTATCATAAAAACTAGCAATTTTTCTGTTTTGAAAAGAAAAAAAATCATTTTTCGTCATAAAAATTTGCTTAAAAAGATTTTGTCGCTTTTTATGAGCAAGTTCAAGCCTGTTAACATTTTCTTTGGGATTCTCTAAATGGTCAATATGATTTTTTTGTGTGGCTACGAAATTGTCAAATTGTTCAAATAAACACTTGGGCTTCTCTGGAAAAAGAATGGGGTCAAATCGCATGTTCAATTCACTAAAAATATAATATAATAATTCAAAATCCAAATTCGCATTGGCAGGTTTGTCATTCTGAATAGTTTCTAGTCGAGAGAGTTTTGACTTATTCACTTCATATCCAAAATGTTCTTTTATTCTTTCCGCCAGTTTTTTGTAAGTAATATTTCCTCTGCGGCTTTTTATTTGCATCCTAATCGACTCTGCAATTTGCGTAAAATTTGTATTCGGTATCATGTTTCTGATGATACACCATTTCTTCTTGTTGGTCAAGTAATATAAAGATGAGTTTTAATAAATAAGAAACCATTTGATGTGATGCGAAGTTTTTAAAAAATGAGAATCAATAAAAAAAATATTGACTTTGCCTCGTCGGTTCGTTATATTATAAGGTATGAACGGAACTAAGGAGGTTTAATATGTTGACAAATGAAAGAAAGGCTCAGCTCAATGAGCTTGCCTTGTATGACGAACATCGTGCAGAAATTGTAGCTACTAACCAGAGTGCCGCAACCAAAGTTGGTTTTCTTTTCGAGCAAGTCCAGGCTACCGATTTTAACTGCGAAGCTATTGAACAAGACAGCCCGCTTAGGGCGTATACGGATCGGTCGCGTAACACTCCGCTCCGCCGGAATGACCCGCTTGCTGACATCGTGATTTGTGATGGCCTCTCCATGCTTGCGACCATTCAGGCCAAGGCCAGGACCCCCAAAAACACGTATAAGTCTATGTGTTCCCCTGAACAAGAGACTCATAGACCCCCTTACTCAGGAGCCAGTATGTTGCTTTGTACCCAAGAAGCAAAGAATTACCTCTACAAAGAACTGTTCAGGCGGCTTGCAAAGGAAAAGTATCGGGCTGACAATGGTCAGTCGCGTCTATTAGCCATTGCTAATTATAGTGAATGCCTAACGAAGATTACTGATAGAATCGCTTTCGGTGGAGTTGAGACTATGTCCTGGAGTCTAGAGAATCTGTTTTTGGAGGTCGAGGCTCCATACTACACAGATTCAAAGCTAATGGAAGTCCATTCTGCAATCTGTGCTGAAAGCTGGAAACGGAACTTGTCTGCCTGTTATGGAGGAGGCTATGCCCTGTCCGCGGCACTCGGTAGCTACCTTGGAGATAGGACTGAATCCTTCGGTGTTGTACTGCATGGGTTGAACGCTACTGCTGGTTGTACCGTAAATGCTGCTGTAAACGGCTGTATACAGGCAGGGTTTGCGCTGGTAAACGGAGTTCTGACTGGACAGCGGGGTAAACAAATAGCAGGACACGCCTTGTTAGGGACCTTAGACGCTCTCTGTAATAGCTTGATCTCTAACACTGAGTGTAAAAAAGCTGCTTCAGGAATTTTTGCTTTGGGCCACAAGATCATGGACTGTGTATCAAAAAACAATACTTAAGGTAACGCTGAACCAGAGTATGATTAACAGCAATTAGCTGTAAATCATACTGTCAAAACAACATAAGTCATCGGAGGTAACTTTGACCAACGCAACCTGTAACGCTACAGGAAAAATCTGTTTCTCTCAACGGGACGCAGGCATTATCAAGAACCAATACTCTCACCATCGAAACCGGTGTAAGTGCGGGCAAAACGATATTCCCCAGAGGAGCTATCGCTGCCCATACTGCAGAACGTGGCATCTTACGCATTTGAAACGATGGGATTATGTCCCGTTTACGGATGTGGGCAGGAATGCCAGGGGCAAACAAAAACGTATACACAAGGAGAAATCGTATGCTTAGATTCACTTTGGGCCTGTTGTCAGGTGTATTGTTAACGGTCGCAGGGGCAACAGCCATTGCGGCTATAAGGAACAAGGAAGAAGCTCGTTCATCCGACAGTGAGGGGCTTTCTCAAAAAGATTTTGACTCAAAGCTGGCAGAGATGGAGGAAAAACTCCAGGAGCAGAAGGAGCAAAACGCCGACTTGGAGCAGAAAGCCAAAGAAATGGGCTCTGGTTTAGCGTAAGCCAGACGGAGCGTAGCGTGTTCAGCCCCAGGCTAACGATGCTTTGGGCTGAGCCTTGTGGCAAATTTTAAAATGTCTTGCGCATAGCTTGACGTTGAGGCCCATAGTATGATAAAACAGAATCCATGGAGGTAAAACTAATTATCACGATTCTAACTATTGATAAAAGGGCAAATCCCAACCGGCTCTTTTCATATTAAAAAAAAACTACCAGTTCTTTAGATGGCTCCTTTTGGATCCACGATATAATCTATTATTTGTTAATCCTTGAAATAATGTGGCAGGTCATAGACTTGCTAAGATAAGTAATGAAGATGAGAAAGACAGAGAATCTTGGCAATTGCTAAGGCTTTTTTCAAGATTTCTGCAAGTTGAATTAAAGTCGCATTATGTATATAGCGCGACTGATAACTAAAGTGGTCTCTGTAAACCCCATCTTTCAGAGGCCGCTTTAAACTTAGTCTTTCAGAAAAAATTCTGATGGACTTTTATCTTTTTTTTTGCCGTGTTCTATATACGGCATCTAGGAGTTGGCTATGCTTTTTAAAGTGTTGAATTTTTTGAAGGATGTTTTGACTATATCTGATTGTACAGGGGGAACACTATGCTTGAATACTTTTTGATATTTATTGTAGGTTCTCTCTTGTTGCTTGTAGTTCTGGCTGTTGCTGTGCTGCATTGGAAAAGAAAGGCATCTTCTCCTGCAAGAATGGAATCTGAAACAATTCTGGAACTTATTAGGCGCCAAAATGAAATAGACTCTGAGCTTGAGAATATGACAGAGACTGTTTGTAAGCTGGCAAAAATGGTGGGTGACCTATGAACCAAGACAAAGCTTTTTGTACATATCTCCCGTTGGCTCAGGCGACTGTGAATTTCGTGCATTTTATTGACAGCTCAATAAACAGGAAAGTTTCGTCAGAGAAACGCATGGAGTTTGAAGAGTCCGTGAAGGAACTTGAACTGAATAAAATTTTTAATGACTCAATAGCTGTTTTTGATGATGTAGAAGCATTGAATTCTTCGAATGCAAAAGTGGTATTTTTTCTGCCAGAAAAATATCTTAATGCTGCCATGTTCATTATTTTTAGTAAACTGTTATTGCCGTATCATCTTTCACAAAATTTTAGCAGTGTGAATCCTGATGACTTTCGTCGCATTCAGGATGTCAGCTGTTTCCTGTATGAACTTGGACGGTTTTCTAATATGGAAGGCCAAGCCAAGGTCCATCAAGAACCTATAATTATTGGAGGAAGCTTATGCTTAGATTTACTTTGGGCCTGATTTCGGGCGTATTGTTAACGGTTGCAGGGGCAACAGCCATTGCGGCTCTGAAGAACAAGGAAGAAGCCCGTTCATCAGACAGTGAAGGGCTTTCGCAAAACGATTTCGACTCAAAGCTGGAAGAGATGGAGCAAAACCTCCAGAGGCAGAAGGAAGAAAATGCCGACTTGGAGCAGAAGGCAAAAGAAATGGGCTCTGACCTAGCGTAAGCCAGGCGGAGCGTAGCGTGTTCAGTCCCAGGCTAACGATGCTTGGGGCTGGATCTTTCATTGCAAATTTTAAAAGGAGCTTTTCCGATTATGAGCCAAGATGCAAGAAACACAAATGACACATCATTACGTAAAGCCTCGGTAGATTTTATGGACTTTCTATGCAGGGCTATCAGAAATGAAATTTTAGATGAAGAGCTTGAAGATTTTAAGACAAAGGTAAATTTGTTGGAACAGGATGCAACGTTTAATGAATCAATTGCATTCTTTTCCGAAAAAGATTTTTCAAAAAAATACATTGGCGAATTTTCACTGCCAAAGGAATATCATGTTCCGGCAGTATTTCTTATCATAAGGAAAATTTTGCCTCAATATGATATTCCTGTATCACTGAAACTTCGTGATGCTGAAAATGATTTAAAACGAATTGCAGAGGTTTGCGGGGTTTTGTTTGATATTGGAAAGTCAACAAGCTGAGTTACCCCTTACTTCTAAGCGCAGAAACTCAGATTTTTAATTTTTTTAAGGAAGGTTTACTATGCTAAACGAACTTGCAGTTGATCTTGCAATAAAGTCTGAAAACACAGAATTACTCGATGTGCTTGTGAAAGATTCCCCCAAGTCCCTTTCAAGGGATACTCTTTTGAAAAGAGCGATAATTGCGTCTCCAAGCACCGAAATAATTCAGCATGTTTTGGATTATGGATACGACATAAATTACAAGGATGACGATGGAAATTCCCTCTTGCATTTTGCTGCCATGTCCTTTTATCCGGAAACTGTCCGCTTCTTTATTTCCAAAGGACTGGATCTTGAGGCTGTGAACAAGATGGGCGAAACCCCTTTATTTGTAGCTGCCAAAAAAAATGGTAATCCAGAAATAATAGAAACCTTTATAGAGGCAGGGGCAAATGTAAAGACCACCTGCAATGGAGGAGCAAATCTGTTAATCATTGCAGCAGGTTTTAACCCAAACCCGCAAATTGTAAACTATCTCTTAAAGAAAGGCTTTGACATTGAGGCTTGTGATGATGACGGCCTTACAGCATTGCTTAGTGCGGCAGCCTGGCAGCGTAATTCTGATGTCTTGGATGTCCTAATCGAGGCCGGGGCAAATATTGGAGCAAAGACAAAAAATGGTGAAAACCTTTTTCACCTGGCGGCTTGCAATAAGTCGTGCGACGTGGTTCGCTATGTTAGCCTGGCTTTCTCAACTTCTGACACAAGCGATGATGGATCTACATGCCTGGAGAGGGCTTTACAATTTGGTGAATCCTCCGAAGTGCTGAACATATACCTTAGGAAAATGAAGGAGGAGCATGTTATGTTGGCTTGCTTCAATGAAAATCCAGAAATTCTTGAGGCCCTTATTCTGGCAGGATATGATCCGAATACAATCGACAGCTATGGAATGTCCGCCATGATGATGGCCGCAAAAGTTAATTCCAATCCGGACGTTATTGAAATGCTTGTCTACTATCATGCAATCTGGGACAATCACGATGACGAGGGGCGCAATGTTCTTCATTACGCAGCTTCAAATTCTGATCCCGAAATTTACAACTGGATGATGAAAGACGATGACTTTAAAAAGCTTTCATCTGAAAAAGATATAAAAGGAAATGTCCCTGAGTATTACAGGACACATCCGGAAGACTTTTAGCCGGTTAGTTCCTTTCTTCCTTGACAAAACGTAAAAAGCCACGGAGGGCGGCTTAGCAGCATGCAGAAGCTAAAGCTTCTGCAATCCCCAAAAAAATCCAAGGAGGGATTTTTTTGGGGCAAGGCCTACGCCGCCGTGGAGGGGCGCGATAGCGTTGCAGACGGCGCAGGTTCCTGAGCACAGTCGAAGGACCTGGGCCGGCTGCAATGGAGGGGGTAGGGGCCCCCGGAACCCCGGAAGGGCGGTGGCGCAAAGGGGCGGGCGGTCGAGTTAGTCAAGGAATAAAATGGTAGAGCCGCCAAAAGTACCGTCCAGAAAATCACCGTACAAAAATCAATAATCATTCCTCTTATTGCCCTGCATTAAAAAATGAGTTATACTGGATGCATTAAATAGAAAAGTTTTATCTGAGGGGAATATAAAAAATGAATGTTGTCTTAATTTACGGTGGCCGTTCCGGTGAGCATGAAATTTCTTTGACAAGCTGTGCGGCTGTTGCGCGCAATATTTCTTCTGCCCACAATGTTACGATGATTTCTCTTTCCAAAGACGGAAAGTGGTATTTGGAGCCAAATGCTTTTGAGGAAATCCGCAAGAACCCGGAGGCAAAGCTTTGCGTTCACGCTGATGAGGCTATGCGGGTTAGCGTTGTGCCGGGTGGCGGTAAGAGCGGGGCATTTTTTGCTAACGGAAAGTATATTGCGGCGGATGTGGTTTTTCCGGTTCTTCACGGGACATACGGTGAGGACGGTACCATTCAGGGGCTTTTGCAGATGGCGGGGCTTCCTTTTGTTGGCTGCGGTGTTTTTTCTTCTGCGGCTACGATGGACAAAATCCAGACAAAGATTATCTGGGAGCATGCGGGGCTTCCGGTTGTTCCCTACATGTGCATAAGCCGCTCTGATGTTAACGACAGCAAGGTTTACGATGCTCTTGTTCAGAAGGCGGTGGACACGCTTAAGTTCCCGCTTTTTGTAAAGCCATGCTCTGCTGGTTCAAGCGACGGTGCTTCCAAGGCCAACAATGCCAAGGAGCTTTCTTTTGCTCTTATGGAGGCTTTTGGCTGGGACAACAAGGTTCTTATAGAAAAGGCAATAGACGCTAGGGAAGTTGAATGCGCTGTTACCGGTAATTCAGTTACCGCATCTGCTTCCAACGAAAAGACTGTGCTTAAGACTTACGGTCCGGGAGAAATTGTTCCCAAGCACGAGTTCTATGACTATGACGCAAAGTACAACGACCCGGACGGTGCAGAGCTAAAGATTCCAGCCCTTTTGGAAAAAGACCAGCTTGAATACATTCGCGAAACCGCAAAAAAGGCCTACAAGGCTGTGGATGCATCTGGTCTTAGCCGCGTGGATTTCTTTATTGACCGCAAGGATTCAAAGATTTACCTTAACGAGATTAACACGATTCCTGGTTTTACGAGCATAAGCATGTTCCCCAAGATGTGTGCAAGCGAAGGACTTGACTTTACAAGTCTTATCGACTACCTCTTTGACGAGGCACTTGCAAACTTTGCATCTTATGATTCCCTCCGCACCAGCCGCGGATAGTTTTTTACACTTGCGCTTTGTAATGCTTTTCTTTGGAGAGTGAATTATGGAAACTGCACTTGAATACGAACCTTATGTTTACCCGGAGGGCTGCGCTTTTAACACTCTGGAAGACATCCGCGGAAAAAAGATAACGGTGATGGGGCTTGGCCTTAACGGGGGAGGTGAGGCATGCGTCCGCTTCTTCCTAAGGCACGGAGCCTTTGTTACCATTACGGACATGAAGACTTCCGAGCAGCTTGCCCCAACAATCAAAAGGCTTAACAGCGACCCCGACTTGGACAAGGACCGCTTTACCTACGTTCTTGGCGAGCACAGGATAGAAGACTTCGCAGAGGCCGACTGCGTAATAAAAAACCCCGGCGTAAAGATTCAGGGGAACAAATATCTGGCTGCGGCAAAGCGCATAGAAAGCGACATAAGCATTTTCCTTCATTTTACCAAGGCACCGATTATTGCGGTAACAGGCAGCAAGGGAAAAAGCTCCACGGTTAGCGCCCTGGACTTTTCTTTAAGGAATGCGGGCTACAAGTCATTCCTTGGCGGAAACATAACTGTAAGCCCCCTTACTTTTTTGGAAAAGACGGACGGAACAACTCCAGTAGTGCTAGAGCTGAGCAGTTGGCAGCTTGCGGATTTGCGCGGAAGAAAGGCACTAAAGCCAAAGATTGCCATCATAACAAAAATAATGCCCGACCACCAGAACTGGTACGGCAGCATGGAAAGCTACGTAAACGACAAAAAGCTTATCTACGCAGACCAGGGGCCGGAAGACTATACAATCCTGGACTTTGACGAAGACGACTATCTTAAGGATTGCCGCTCCCCCGAGTTTGGCTGCAAGTGCTGGGGAGACGTCTTTGCAAAAGAGACGAAGGGCACTGTTTTGCGCTACAGCAAGTTCCCTCTTCCAAAGAATGTCTTTGGCGCATACCAGGCAAAAGAAGACCGCTCTACCGCAGGCTATGTCCAGCTTCCCGGAGACAGTGAAGGCCGCAAGGTTATGGGGCAGCTTCAGGTTCCGGGTGAGCACATGAAGACAAACGTTTTGAACGCAGCCCTTGCCCTCTCCCTTATGAATGTTGCCCCGGAGCAGATTCTTTCCATTGTTGGCATCTGGAAGGGAATTACCCACCGCTTGGAGCGTTTCCACGAATGGCAGAGTCCAGAAAGCGGAATAAAGGTTTCCTTCTACAACGACAGCTGTGCCACTGTTCCCGAAGCCGCCGCCGCTGCAAGTCAGGCATTTGCAAGAAAGGTAATTCTTCTTACTGGCGGTACGGACAAAAACCTTAACTTTGAGCCGCTTGCAAAAGTTTTGCGTGGGGAAGGTGGTGCGGAAGCAAAGTACCAACCCCTGCAAACTTACCTGCTTGCCGGAAGCGGAACGGACAAGTTGCTTGCAAGGCTTTCCGATTCTAAGCAGTGCCTTGGCCCCTTTGAATCACTGGAGATAATGCTTGGCGTTTTAAAGGCAAACCTTCAAAATCCATCCGCAGACCGCGTCTACAAATTTTACCCGGACGACGATCCAATCCCTGTTGTCTTTTCGCCCGGAGCCACAAGCTTTGGAATGTTCAGCAACGAATTTGACCGTGGCAATAAATTCAAAGATGCAGTAAAGCAAATCTTCTCCGACACCAAAGTGGAACTGCCCCCTGTATGATAAAAATGAATATGTAAAAAATGAAGACAAAGCCTTTTGGTTCAAGCTGGACCGCCATTTGCCACAAGCGGAATTTGAAAAGAAGGTTCGCGATAAGCAGGGCTATGTGCTTTTTGCAGACGGCAGTCCAGTAGGCATTTTAAGGTACAATCTTTTTTGGGATAACACATCATTTTGTAACATGCTTTTTGTAGATTGCGGTAAGCGGCAAAAGGGATACGGTTCTATGCTTTTAAGCCATTGGGAAAAAGACATGAAGGCCCAGGGCTATGGAATGCTTCTAACATCTACGCAAGTTGACGAATCTGCCCAGCATTTTTACCGCAAACAGGGGTATAAGGATTGTGGCGGAATGGTAATGAATCTTCCCGGTTTTGAACAGCCTATGGAAATGTTTTTGTGCAAGGCTTTGGACTGCTAATTTGGGCTGTTAAATGGAGAAAAATTTGAAAAAGAAGATACTGTGTGTTTTTATAGGAGTTATTGCAATGCTATTTTCTGGATGTTCCAAAAAGAACAAAGATACCCATTATTTTTACAGCGAAAAAGAATTGGATAAGATTGAGGATTATATTTCTGAGTCCTATGGAAAAATCGAATACGTATTGCATGAAATTGCATCTCCCGACATTCATTTGGATGTTATGGTAATAGAGCCAACCGAAGAGCAGCCCTATTACAAATTGGTTACGATGGGTGCGGGTGCTTATAAGATGAATGTTCCAAGAGAATTGAAAAGCTACAATCTTGAAAGGGCAGAGTATGTTATTTTTTTGCCAAAAGATTGGGATATTGAATCCAAAACCGATGAGGGCTACTGGCCTATAGGCAATTTAAAAATGGTGGGGCGGCTTGCCTTGAATACGGACTCATGGCTGGGGTATGGCCATACAATA
>JAILHV010000230.1 GCA_024695625.1 Treponema sp. | reverse complement strand
ATTACATCAGATAGCGGAAGTAACTCAACATCAGATTCCAGCAGCCTTAAAGCCAACTGGTATTGGGCTTGCGGACCTGAAGCAGGACAGAAATTCTATAATAAGCGTCAGTCATCGCAAACTGATTCAGGAAGAGTTGACGGTTGGTATTCCTCATGGAACAATCCGACTGATATGAGCACGAACGGAATAGGCACTGGTGGTGGTGCAGAACCGAACAACAGCAACTGCGAATACTGTGCCCAGTATGTAGGAACTTATGTATGGAACGATTTGTCACACAGCAAGAGTGGTGCTGCAGGCACTTATGTTCCGGGTTCTTACATCATAGAGTACTCTGTCTACAAGAATGCTTACAATGAAGAAAGGGCAACAAGCACTGCATTGGCAGACAGCAAGACGTACATACATCCGTAAGCACCGTGTTCTTGGTGAAAGATTCCCGCGTCGGGGCGCGAGAATGACACACATAAATCGTTTGCGCGGGAATGACATTGCTTAAATTTTGCGAATCCGGTGGGGCTATCCTGCCGGATTTTTTTTGTCTGGACAATCCGTGATTAGAGATTTTTTTGCTTTTTTTAGATTTTTTAGAGATTTTTCTTGACTTTTTGGACATTTATGCCGTAAAATATAAGTAGATAGAAACGTAAACCACATTAAAAGTAGTAAGAAGTTTATTGTAAAAAAGTGTCGGCTTTTTTGTTCCTGGGAGGGAAAGGAGGTTGGCATATGAAAAAGCTACTTTTGACTTTGGTTGAATTTTTGTCGGTTTTCACTTTTGCGCTTCTTATCGCATCTTGCGGTGGTGGAGGCGGCGGCGGTGGCAACAGTGACTTTTATGAGCCTGAGCCCGAGCCAGTCTTGCAGCCCGAACCACAACTGGAACCTGAGATTCCTGTTCAGAATGAGAATTCAATTTTGAACATGCAGGCTCCGACCTACAGCGATGTAAATCTTGGCATTTCTAATTCCTTGAACAGATTCAATTTTTCTGTTGGCGAAAGCGTTACGTTTACGGCCAATGCAGGCTACGAAAGCTATGCTTGGTATGTTGACGGCAACTTGCTTGGAACAGAAAATTCGTTTGCATACACAGCTTCCGGCTCTGCTCCCCATCAGCTTATGCTTATTGTGAGGAACGGAGACAATTACTTTGGTCAAACAAAGGGCTTTACCGTCAGCGCGGCGGCAAACTAAGGAGGTGCGTTATGAAAAGATTCAAGACAAATATTCTGGATAAAATTTATACGGTTGCTTCTCTCTTGCTTTGTGCATCCCTTCTTGCCTGTTCCGGCTTGAACGGTGTTAGCGATTCCAAGGACGAAGACTCAACTGCTTCATCTGCCTCTTACTCTGTCGGAGGAAATGCATATCTTTCTGCGATTCAATTTGGGTCTGCGGGAAGAATGATTGCACCGGGCGGCTTCAACTTGATGTCGGATATTGAAAAGTACACGCTTAACTGTGCTCAGCAGGGCGAGGGAACAGACCTTTTAACTGATGACCGTGAATGGACTGTAGACGCGGAGGGCGGACTTTCTGCCTACAGCGTGATGTTTGCAGACATAACGGAAAACAAGATTCCTCTTGTTGCAGGAACAAGCTGGCAGTTCACAATCAAGGCGTATAAATTTGCGTCTGACACAGAACCTGTCCTTGAAAAGACAGTTGCTCAGGAAATTGTAAGCGGTCCCAACCCGATTAACTTTGGCTTCTTGAATGAAGCTGCTGGCAACGGTTCTTTGGAGATAACGCTTAGCTTCCCCTCTAACGCAGGTGCTACGCGCGTGGTTGCAAACCTTAAGAACTTTGAAACCGGTGCGACAGTAAGCTCTAAGACTTTTATCTTGCCGGATGACGTTTATGCTACCAACGGAATCTCTTCAAGCGTATTCTTTGATGCAAACCCGAGCCGTGGCAACTACATTGTGGACTTTACCTTTACCTTGGTGAACGGACAGACTACAACACAGATTGTCTCTGAGTTTGTCCGCATCGCAACAGGCCTTAAGTCTTCCGGTTCTATAACCGTAAACGATTTGAATTCAGTTTACACGGTTGCCTATCACCCGAACGGTGTTAACATGCCGGCAGGGGTTTGGCCCACAACATATTCTCCCCTTGATGAAACAGTTACGCTTCCCGTCCTTGCGAAAAACGGTGCTACTTTTGGCGGTTGGTATGAAAGTTCCAACTATGGCGGAAGTACTGTTACATCCTTTGCTGGCGGTGCAAGAGGCAACAAAAACCTTTATGCAAAGTGGGTCTATGAAATGTCCGGCAACACACTTTCTGCCCGCGGTGCTCACATAATTGTTCAGGCAAGCAGCAACAAGACTTACTGCTACTTTGACGAAAACCTCAACGGAAATGCAGATGCAGACGAAGTGGTTCTCGGAAATGACGGTTTGCCTCTGGACATAAAGGGCTACAAGGTTTACGGCGGAAGCGAGAGCGGCAACTACAGCGGTGCAACTCATGTTACCGTAAAGAGCGGTGAGTTGGGTTCACTTTATGGCGGTAATGGAAGCGGCACTGTTTCCAATACGAATATAGAGATTAGGGGCGGTTCAGTTGGTTCCGTCTACGGTGGAGGCGAAGGCAGTTCTGTTAGCGGAACGGCGACAGTCTCTGTTACAAGCGGTTATGTTGAAAACCTCTTTGGCGGCTCAGGCGAAAGCGGTTCCACAAACAAGGCTGTTGTCTCGGTAAATGGTGGTACTGTGGACTACTTGTTTGCAGGTGCGGACACAGGTTCTGTCCAGTCTGCGGAGCTTGCAATAAGCGGCGGTACTGTGGGCTATGCTTACGCTGGCGGCAAAAACGATGCTGTAAGCGGCAACGTCACTATGGCAATAAGCGGCGGAACAGTTACGAATGTGGACTGTGGAAAGCAGAACAACAAAGTTGGTGGAAGCTCCGTCTTGAACATAAGCGGTGCCCCCCGCATTGGTAGCTCAAGCTCCAGAACTGGTGTGATTCTGGACAGCGTAACAGGCAAGAAGATTTTTGTAAGCAACATTGCTTCTGCACAGGCTGCCGCAATTACGCTCATAGCAGACCATTCAAACATAAGCGAAGGCACGGTTGTTGCAACCTTCACAGACGGTGCAGCTGATGCCGGAAAGTTCAGCCTCTTGCGCGATGACACCGGCGGAACTGTTAACGTGAATGCGAACGGAAACGATATTGTTACGATTGGTAGCTTTGACCTTCCAGATCCGGCAAACGTAACGTGGACCGGCAACGACGAGTTTACTCTTGGTACAGGTAACGTAACTACCGGCGGAACAATATTCTCCGTCTTTGCTGACGGCGGATATCTTACCGTGACAGAGACTTCTCTTGCAGGCGCAAGGTTCGACATGGGCATTCCTCTTGATAGCAATTACAAGGAGAACGGATATGTTTCAACTTTGTCTACAAGCAAGAATTACCGCTACATCCAGTTTACCTCTGAATCTGGAAGCATTTCGGCAACTAATGCAGACATTTACCTTAGTAAGATTCACTTCCACACAATTAGGGGTGCGAGCGTACGTGTGCGCATAAACCTTGAGACTGTTCCGATTGCAACAATAAATCATGAAGGTGTAACTTATCTTGACGGCAGCTATTACAAGGCTATTCTTGAACACAAGACATGGGATGAAGCTTACAATCTTGCAAAGCAGCAAAAGTTTAACGGTCTTACGGGCTACCTTATGACAATTACTTCTGAGGCCGAAAACAAGTTCATCTATGACCAGCTGTTTAAGAACCAGGGCATATCTGCGAATAATGCGTCTGCATGGCTTGGCGCAAGCCGCAGCATAAACCAGAGCGGAACGTTTGACGCAGAATCTTGGTCTATTAATACAAGCAAGTTGAACGATTACTGGAACTGGGTATGTGGTCCTGAAGCCGGTAAGAAATTCTATACAAAAGCGACAACTGCCAATGGAGGAGTTGCGGCAGACAAGGAAGGTGGCGGAAAGTGGTATGTGTCTTGGAACAGCGGTGAGCCTAACAACAGCGGTGCCGCCGAATATTGCGCACAGTATTGCGGAACATACATCTGGAACGACCTGAATAACGTTGGAAACAGCAGTTATTCAAGCCAGTATTACGTGAAGTACTACGTTGTAGAGTTCACGCCATACGAGGCAACGGCTTACGGTCCTGGCCAGAGGGCAACAAAGACAGCCCTTCATGCAGAGCGCGAGTACACCCACCACTAGGCCTTGGTCAAAGGGGTTAATGCCAGCCTTGCAATCCTTCCAACCGGGATTCTAGGCTTGGCGTAAAATAAAAAATAGAACCGGCAGTTTGGGTTTGTAGCTTCCCGGCTGCCGGTTTTTTATTTTGCCCATAGCTCAAAGTTGACGAAAAGATTATAACAGTATATATTATAAGCAAACGGGGACGCAATGCAAATTAAAGCGACCGCCTCCGTAAAGCTATGTTAATAGCCCGTCCGAAGTCTGGTTCACTACAGGGCGGGCTTTTTTATGCTCTTTTCCTTATTTGATTAGGAAGGTGAGCGTGTCTATAACAAGTGCGATTATTGCAATTACGAGCATTGCTTTTTCGTATTTCGTCACAGACGGCCTCCTTCATTCACGAGAAATCAGAGGCAAGCCGCCAGTATTTGAAAAGCGTCCCCTATTGAGTGCTATATTACAAAAAAAGTTTAAAAGTAGCAAGCTTCTTTTGCCAAGCAGCCGGGGTTTTAGGGGTGCGGTCAGCAACCCCTAGGAGAAGGGGGTAGGTGAGCAACGAAGTGCGAACTAGGGGGAACTTGCAACGGAGTTTCCAGCAAGGCTTTCCCCCCAATTATGAATATCAGTTGAAAATTTCTAAATTGTGGTCTATAATTTATAAAAAGGCTGGAATTGTTTAAATGGCAAAAAAAGATGAAGAAAAAGAAGAGGGTAAGACAGGCTCTTTTATTGCGCTTATTATTTGGCTTATTGCGGCAATAGCACTGTTTGCGCTTTTTGTTATAAATCAGAAAAAAATTGTCTCTAATCTTAAGTCCACGGGATTTTTTGGGCGGCTTTTTGGAAAGACACCTGCGTTTGTGGAAAATGCGGAAGTGTCGGTTCAGGAACAGGCCGGTAAGAATGATGTTGACCCCGGCGTTGGCGTAGACATAGATTTGTCCAGCGGTCAGGGAAAGAGCGACTATTCTTACGAAAGCGGCATTCTGGCGGAGAACCAGGCAGCAAAGGAGGCCCAGAGCAATTCCCTGTCAGCGACAAACTCCGCTGGCGGGGCAAAGTTAGACAATACGTCTGGCGGTGAGCAAAAGCCCCAGCCCAATGAAGTGCCCCGCATGATAGACTTAAAGCTTTTCTTTATGGTAATCAACAGCGACGGTTCTGTTTCCCGCAGAGAAGTTACCCGTTCCATGAAAAAGAGTGGAGGCCCGCTTGTGGACGCAATCAACGCGCTTATAAAGGGACCTTCCCCGGATGAAGAGGGGGACGGTTGTGCAACTCTTGTTTCTACGGGAACAAGGCTGCTGGGTGCCTCTGTAAAGAATGGAATTGCAACCCTTAACTTTAGTGGTGAATTTGAATTCAATCAGTGGGGAATTGAAGGTCTGCGCGGCCAGTTGCAGCAGATTGTCTATACAGCCACAGCCTTTCCAACGGTAGAAAGCGTTCAGTTCTTGGTGGACGGCGTGCAAAAGGACTACCTTGGCAGCGAAGGCGTCTGGATAGGCACCCCGCTGAACAGGAACAGCTTCTAGGCTGCATTTTCTTTTGAATTTTCTGGGAACTCCTGGCATTTCTTGCACTACATGGTGTGGATATATGTTTGTTTTGTAGTGTAAGGGGAGAGTATGTTATGTGGACGCTTGCACTGGGGCGCATAGGACGAAAATGGAAGAAGTAATTATAGAAATAGATTATAAAAAAGAAAATAAAGAAGAATATTTAAATGCAATACGGAAATATTTAAAAATAAAACCTTATGCAATGAACTTTTCCATAATAGTATTTTTAATAAGTTTATTATTTTTAGTGTTTACAGAAATGATAACTTCTGAAGTAATTCTTTTAAGATATATCTCATAT
>JAILHV010000211.1 GCA_024695625.1 Treponema sp. | reverse complement strand
CAATCTTGTAAAACAATAAGCTTGGTGGTAAAATCAGACGTTCACTTTAACAGGGGAAAGGTGGGGTGCGCTTCACGGTTCCCGCGAGGATTTTTTATGTCTATTTTACAAAGTATTCTTTTGGGTGCCTTACAGGGGCTTGCTGAATTTTTGCCGATTTCTTCTTCGGGGCATCTTGCCATTGCGCAGAAGCTTTTTGGCCTTGAGGACCTGCCGCTTTTGTTTGACGTTTTTTTGCATCTTGCAACGCTCTGTGCGGTAGTGCTTTTCTTTTGGAAAAAAATATGGAAGCTTTTGTGTACTTTTGTAAGGCTTGTTTTTAGAAGGCCGGCACCAGAAGGTATTGGCGAGGCGGAGGAAAAAAACAACCGCTCCTACATTCTTGCCGTAATCCTTACTACGCTTGTAACTGGCGTAATCGGAATTGCGGTGGAAAAGCTGCTTCCTTCTCTAAGCATAAAATTTGTTTGCGCAGGTTTTATTGTTACTGCATGCCTTTTGATTGTCTCTGCAATAATAGCAAAGAGGCAGAAGTTGCAAAAGGCAGAGGGCAGCGAAAAGAAGGCTCCGTCTAAGATTCAGGCCCTTATCATTGGTCTTGCACAGGGATTTGGAACTTTGCCGGGCATTTCAAGGAGTGGCTCTACTATTGCGGGCGCCCTATCTTGCGGTGTAAACAGGCAGGTTGCAGGCGAATATTCTTTTATAGCATCAATTCCGGCTATTCTTGGGGCATTCATTTTGGAAGCAAAGGATTTGGGCGAAGTTTCTTCTTCAATAGGAATCGTTCCGGTCCTGGTGGGATGCATTACAGCTTTTGCGGTTGGATATTTGTCTCTTGCCCTTTTGATGAAGATAATAAAGAAGGGAAAGCTTGAATGGTTTGCCTGCTACCTTATCCCTGCCGGTATACTGGGACTGCTGTTTTTATAAAATCATTTTCAAGGGAGGGCCCTTGAACCCCTAATATAAGGGGAGGGAAAACCCCCTGGAGCAGAAAGAGCCTAGCCCCGATTGTAAGGGCACGTGGTAAAAAATTGCATCCATGCAATTTTTTACCCATGAGTTTTCCTTTGGAAAACTCACCTGTTATTAAAATAACAAAATAACGCGCCCTCCTTGGCGCTATTTATCCAACAACCAAGGCGGAACCCTGAAAAGCGGGGAATAAAATAAAATTGGGGTAGCCAACAGGCTACCCCACAGTAAAAAGAGCAATACGCTCCAAGAACCTATTCAGATTTTGCGGCTCCGGGAAGACCTATATCTTTTCTGTAGAACATGTTTTCGAACTTGATTTGCTCCATTGCACTGTAAGCGCCTTTCCAAGCAGCTTCGAAGGTGTCGCTGTAGCATGAGCAGGCGAGTACGCGTCCACCGCTGGTTACAAGACCTGTGGAACCCGCAGGCAGTGGGTTTGGATGGCGGCGGTCTGCAATTGCACCGGCAATGAATACCTTTGCGCCAATTTCTGCCACACGTTCTTTATCCATAAGAATTGGTATGCCTTTCTGGTATTCGCGGGGATAGCCTCCACTTACGGCAACAGGTGCTACGACAAAGCCTTTTTTCCAGGCAAACTTAAAGTCCTTTAGGCTGCCGTCAGTTATGGCTTCGCACATTTTGGCAAAGTCAAAGTCCATGAGCGGAAGGACTGCCTGTGTTTCCGGGTCACCAAGGCGCACGTTGTATTCCAGGCACTTGGGTCCGTCTTTTGTTAGCATGAGGCCAAAGAAGATAAAGCCACGGTAGTCGTATTTTTCTGCGATAAGGCCTTTAAGGGTTGGCTCAAGGATGTTTTTGTTGAACTGCTCAAGGATTTCCGGAGTTATGTCGCTTACAGGGCTGATTGCACCCATTCCGCCTGTATTTGGGCCTTTTGCTCCGTCGCAGAGTCTCTTGTGGTCACGGGCACTCTGGAATGGAACAATAACGGCTTTTCCTTCTTTTGCAAATTCCGGGGTTACGCTTACAGCCGCAAGGATTGAAATTTCGTCTCCGGTAAGGTATTCCTCTATTACGAGCTTGTTTCCAGCTTCGCCAACGCTGTGGTTTTCCATAAGATCCACAACCGCATTCTTTGCATCATCCAGGGTCTTTGCTACAACAACACCCTTTCCGGCTGCAAGACCGTCCGCCTTGATTACGATTGGGGCACCCTCTTTTTCCACATAGGCAAGGGCTTCTTTTTCGTCAGTAAAAGTGCGGCTCTTTGCGCATGCCACACCGTACTTGTTCATAAAATCTTTGGCAAGGTCTTTGCTTGCTTCCAGCTGGGCGGCATCGTACTTTGCACCGACCGTTGGGATTCCTGCGTTCCAAAAAGCGTCTGCAATGCCTTCTGCAAGGGGATTTTCCGGGCCAATAACGGCAAATTCGCAGCCTTCGTGCTTTGCAACCTGAACATAAGCACCGTTTTTATCGGCTCTGTTCTGTATGTAATCAGTCTGGGATATGTCCACGTTTACGCATTTGTCTTCAAAAGCTGTTCCACCGTTTCCGGGAACGCATACCACAGATTCAACCAAATTACTCTGGGCCAGTTTCCAAGCAATTGCATGCTCGCGGCCACCATTACCAACAACAAGTACTTTCATACGGCTATATTATGATAAAGCCAACGAATTTTCAAGCAGTAAAAATCTTTGCTGCTCTCAGGGAAAGTTGCACCATGAAACGGCTTCCGCGCTACGCTTGTGCAGAATGTTTCATGGTGCAACTTTCCCTTACGCAGCAAAAATTTTATTGCAAACATAGAAATAAGGATAAAAAAAACAGGTTCCTGGTGGGGAGCCTGTTCTCTTTGGGGTTATAAGTTGTGCTTATTTTTTTGCGCACTTCCTTCCGCAAGCCTTTGCTTTTGGTGCAGCGGCCTTTTCTGCCTTTTTTGCAGCGGGAGCTTTCTTTTCTTCAACTGTCTCGTCTACAATCTGGGAATCTGCATTTTTCTTTATGGAAGTAATTCCGTTCTTGCAGGCATCGCGGGTCTTGTAACCTTCGCCCGAACCAACAATCTGTCCGTTGCGTGCAATGAGACGGAAGCGGTATTCCTTTTTCTTGTCCAAATAGAGTTCATACTTTGGCTTGCTTTCTGTTTTGTATCCAGCAACAGTCTGATCTTCTACAGGAGAGTCAGCAATGCGCTGAATGCTTGCTATTCCCTTCTTGCAAGTAGCCTTTGTCTTGTAAACCTGCGAAGAAAGAATAATCTCTCCGTTTCCTGCAACCAGGTTGAACTTTAAACCTGTTTTTGCCTTACTGATTACAAATTTTCCCATCCGTTCACCTCTCGATATTTTAGGCTTGCGCCATTAGGCTGAGCATTAGGGCCGTACCCAATTGAATCGGGAACAGCCTTTATAATACAAGTATAAAACAGGTTCTTTTTTTACGCAAATTTTATTTTTAAATTTTCACATATCATGTTGTCTTGTAATCCTTTAGCATGTCCATTACCTCTTCGGAAACCTTGCTGTTCTTTCTTGCAGCCAAAATTGATTTCTCCGCATCACCGGAAATCATGAGTATGGAGTCCGCTGCCCTCTGCGACAGTTCCTTGATGTTCTGGGCCTCTGAACGCAGGGTTTCAATTCCAGAGAATACCACTTCGTTGTGACGCTTCATGTTAACGGATTCTTCCTGAATTGCCTGTGAAGAAGCCTTTATTACCGCCATGGAGTCAAGCATGCTCTTTGTTCCAATCTGCTGCTCGTCAATTCCTCCGTGAACTTCCTGAAGCATCTTTTCGATCTCGCGGATTTTCTTTGTTACGTTTTCAAAAGACTTGGTGCTCAATGCCGATGAGCGCACAATGTCGGTGATGATGTCGTTAATTGTGCTGATAAGTTCGTTTATAGACTGGGACTGCTTGGAGGAGTTTTCCGCAAGCATACGGATTTCCTGTGCAACGACGGCAAAACCTTTTCCCGCTTCACCCGCATGGGCCGCCTCAATAGACGCGTTCATAGCAAGAAGGTTGGTACGCTGGGAAATATCGTCAATAACCTTGTTTGCATTTGAAAGGTTGGATGACTGCTCCACAATCTGGCGGACCTTCTGCGATACAGCCTGCTGGTCTTTGCGGCCTGTTTCTGCATCCTGAACAAGCAGGTTGTAGTTCTGGTAAATCTTGTTTACGTTCTTGTCTATGCTGTCCGTGTTACCGGAAAGCTCTTCTACCGTAGCTGCAAAATTCGTAATCGTGTCTGTCTGGGTAGAAATCTTTCCGTTAAGCAGGTTGACGGAATCGTTAAGGCGCTGGGTGCTTTCAAAAACAGAGTTGACGCTTTCGCTCTGGATGGCTGCCTTGGAGTCGATTGTGTCTATAGCACTTTCTGCAATGCTTACGGAATTCTTTGTATTGTTGGTCTGGGATTCAAGCTCGTGGCCGGTTGTGCCAAGGGTCAGGACGGAAGACTTTAGCGTAGAGACAAGGTTAAGCAGGGTCTTGTTCAAGTTGTTGCAGCTCTTGGCAAGCTCGCCTATTTCGTCATCATATCCAACTGGAATCTGGTGGGAAAGGTCAGCCTTGCCGGAAGCAATGTCCGAAACGTGACTGGAAATATTTTTTACGCGGCCAAAAATCTTGTTGGTAGTATAAGAAAGAACCGCTATAAGGAGGGCAAGCAAAATCAGCGTTATGATGATGGAAACGACTATGCTCCTCGTGATTGTGCCCATGATTGAATTTGCATCAAAGTCTGCGCCAACAATACCGACTATCTCACCCCTTGCATTTTTTATAGGGGCATATACGCTGCTGGTCCATCCCCATTCATCCTGCCTCTGAAGACCGGAACTTTCTATTGTACCGTCGCGCATGGTCTTAAATGGAGCCTCACCGTAGCTAGAAATATCCTCTTCCGTACCAAGCGGCGAAAAGTTCTCCGTATCGCTGGGGTCGCAGCTACCGTCTACAACATAGATAAAAACCGTACCATCTTTGGGAACCATGGTATAAAGGTACTTACAGTTGGTGGCAGACTTAAGCTTAAAAAGCTCAATGCGAAGATTTTCGTAATACCTGTCGCTTTCATCCAGCGTCCGTGCAAGCTCAAGGAATTTATCGGGGTCAACAATTGCGGCTGCCCTTTTTGCAATAGGAATACCGGCTTCCCTCGTAATCTTATGACTAAGGTTCAGAATGGCAGAAACATTGACAATGGCCATTATTGTAAAAGAAATAAAAAGAAATACGGCAGAAAATATAATAGTCTTAAATTTTAACGATAAATTGTTCATAAGGCTAATTTTACCACGATTCCTTAAACTTGTCATTAAATTTTTTGTTTTTTGGAGTTTTTGGACGGTGAACTTTTTTCTACTGTGCCCGGACCTACGGCCCCGGTCAAGGTCAAATCAAGATCCCCGCTTTCCGCGGTTGCAACCACGCCAAGGCGTGGTCACTTCGTGCCGCTACAATCGGGCGTAGGCTGATATAAAATTCGCCGCCAAGAAAAAGCTGATTATAGGCCCTTTGCACAATTGCGTCCAGACTTCTTTGCAGTGTAAAGCGCATTGTCTGCGTCACGGATGTGCTTTTCGTAGTCAAAAGGAACCTTTGCTTCAAAATGGGTAAAGCCAACGCTTATTGTTACGGTCTTAGCAGGAGCCTCTGGAGAATCAAAGGGGATGTTCAGTTCCCTTACCGCATCGCAAAGCTTGTTGGCGGCTTCTTCCAGTTCAGAAGCAGAAAGGCTGCCGTTAATTCCGCAGAATTCCTCGCCTCCGTACCTAAAAAAGCTGATTCCATTGCTTTCGCCAAACTTTACAAGAAAACTTCCCAGCGCAGAAAGGCATGCATCCCCCGCCTGGTGGCCGTAAGTGTCGTTAAAAAGCTTGAATTTGTCTATGTCCATCATAAAGATGCCGGTAACAGGGGGCAATTTTCCCTCGGAAACCTGGTTCAGCGTGTCAAAAAGCATGCGGCGGTTAGAAAGCCCTGTAAGAGCGTCGGTATTCCGTTCATAGTCCAGTATGCGGTTAACGTCAAACCTTCTGAGTGTTATTGAACGGAGGCCTGTACCCAAAATGGAGCCTACGATAAAAAATGATGCGCTGTCCATAATGTCTGCCGCCCAGACTTCGCGCACCTTAAAGCTTATGGCAACAAAAATATTGGCAAGGCAAACCCCAAAGCAAAAAAGGCTCACGCGGTAGGAACGGTCTATGAGCATAACAGGGTAAACGGTAAGAAAGCAGATGGCCGTAACAAATTCCCTGGTATTGCTCCGCTTAAAATTCACAAGTATTGAAAAGCCCGCCAAAAAAACAAAGAAAACGTAAAGGAAGGGCTGGGGGCAACGGGAAGCCGCCTTCTTAAACAGCTGAATAAAAATCCGGATTGCAATTGTAAGCAAGGCAAAGAAAATATAGATGTATTTTATGGGTTTTTCTGAAAATGGCGGAATTGAAAAGAAAATGAGGAGCAGGCTAACGCCAACGGAAACATTAAGGCAGAGCCTAAGCAACATGTGCTCAAACACGTTTATAGAGACTTTGTTTTTTTCAAAAAGTTCCTTTTCGTCCGGCGGAAACAAAAAATTTAAAAAGCCCATCATATATGCCTTTCTATCCATTATATTAAAATAAACCAAAATCTTTCAAGAGACATGCAGGCAATCCGCTAAAAAAAAATGAATCGCAAAAATGCGCACCCCAAGCAAGCTACGCCGCCGTGGAGGGGCCCGCCGGAGGCGGGTTGCGGCAGCAATGGAGGGGAAGGGGCCCCGGAACCCCGGAAGGGCGGTGACGCAGAGGCATGCCAGCCGAATTAGCCAAAAAATGTATGGTAGAGCAATTAGGACTTTCGTCCTTAAAAGTACCGTCCTAAAAACACCGACAAGATTAAATCCCGGCAAAATAATTGTGCTAAATTAAAAAGTCTGCTATATTTCATTCCATGGATTTTAAAAACCCCTTCGTCATAATCTTTATTGCAGGAACACTTTTCAAATTCCTTTTGGACACAATCCTTGAATTCATTGACTACAAATTCCGCCAAAAGCACGGCCTGGAAATTCCCCAGGAGCTAGAAGGACTTGTAGACGAGCCAACCTTAAAAAAGACCTGCGCCTACGAAAACGCAAACTACTTTTCCGGCATTCCCTACAGCCTGCTTGGCCTTGCCCTTACCTTTGCCCTTGTCTTTTCGCTTTACTTTGTATTTTGCTACGAAAAGGGTCTTTCCATAGCAAAGGGCAACTCATACCTTACAATCCTCCTATTTGCACTCTTTGTGAGCATTCCTTCCATAATACTTTCCATTCCCTTTGAGCTTTACGATGAATTCAAAATAGAAAAGAAATTCGGCTTTTCCAACATGACTTTGGGCATGTGGCTTTTGGACCAGCTAAAGTCCCTTGTAATAGGCCTTGTCCTTGGAGTGCCCCTTATCCTTGTTGCAGTTGCACTTATGAACCATATTGAACACTGGTGGTTCTTCCTTGGCTCTGTATACATTGCATTCAGTCTGGCCGTTTCTTACATTTACCCGGTTCTGATTGCTCCCATCTTTAACAAATTTACCCCTCTGGAAGACGGAGAGCTAAGGGAAAGGCTTTTTGCCCTGCTGGAAAAATGCGGCTTTAAGGCTTCGGGCATTTTTGTAATGGATGCATCCCGCCGCAGTTCCCACAGCAACGCCTACTTTACGGGCTTTGGCAAGAACAAGCGCATTGTCCTCTACGACACTTTGCTAAAGCAGCTTAGCACAGACGAAATTGAAGCCGTACTTGGCCACGAGTTGGGGCATTTTAAGAAGCACCACATCATAAAGCGCATGTGCGTAATGTTCCCGCTGATTTTTGCATTTTTGTTTGCGGCCTGGCTTTTGATAAAGATTCCTTCGCTTTATTCGGGCTTTGGCTTTGCAGGCAGCACTGGCAGCATAAGCAGCACACCCCTTTCCGCAAGCAACACCGCCATCCCCGCTACCTTGCAGTACGTTGGCATCTACCTGCTTTCGCTAATATTTGGCGGTTTTAGCCCCATTTTTAGCCTTGTCTCCAACACCTTCAGCCGCCGCGATGAATTTGAAGCGGACAAATTTTCCGTTGCCACCTGTGGCTCAGGCGAACCGCTAGTTTCTGCCCTAATCAAGCTGAACAAGGAAAATCTTAGCGAAATTCAAGTTCCTACTATATATAGCATCTTTAACTACAGCCATCCGCCGCTTTTGGAACGCATAAAGGCCATAAGAATGAAGAAAAAACACTCGATTTATTCTTAAATTTGGTGTATACTATTTAGCAAAGACCATTTTGGGGGAAGATAAAAAATGAATTCACCTGCTGCGATTACAAATAACTACACAGACATTGCCGAATCAAAGACCAAACTTCCGCTTGGAAAAATGTTTGTCCTTGGTATTTTTGCCGGAGCATTCATTGCCTTTGGTGCTGTAGGAAGCCAGATAGCCGCATTCGGCGTACAGCCCGCTGCATTGGGACGCATGCTCAGTGCTGCCGTATTCCCTATAGGCCTTATGCTGGTTCTTGTTGCCGGAGCAGAGCTTTTTACAGGCAACTGCCTTATCGTAGTCTCCGTACTTGAAAAGCGGGCAACCCTTTCAGGACTCCTGCGCAACTGGCTCTTTGTTTACCTGGGAAACCTTGTGGGCGGCGTAGCGGTGGCAGCCCTTGCGGTTTACGGCCACGTCTTTGACCTCTACAACTGCGAACTTGCAAAAGTTGCGGTAACAACGGCTGTTTCCAAAGTAGAGCTGGATTTTTTTGATGCCTTAATCAAAGGAATCCTCTGCAACGTTCTGGTTTGCGGTGCGGTCTGGGTTTCCTTTGCGGCAGACGAACTTGCGGGAAAAGTACTGGCACTCTTCCTCCCGGTTTCACTCTTTGTACTCTGCGGATTTGAACACTGCGTTGCAAACATGTACTTTGTCCCCGCCGGCATTTTAGGCTCCATTGAGTATAAAATTCCGCTGGAAGGACTTGGGGCAGTTTCCTTCATGGGCTACGACCTGGAAGGCCCCCTTGCCTTGCTGCTCAGATTCCTCTACAAGAACCTTCTTCCGGTAACGGTGGGCAACATCATCGGTGGTGCCGTAATCGTTGGACTTGGCTACTGGTTCGTCTACTACCAGAGCTGCCGCGACAAATAATGCCCAAACGAACAGGTTATGCAGACTTACCCCTGCACACCGGAACAGTTCCCAAGTGGCTTGCAGACAGAATGCGGGACTTGGGAACCCAAATCATAGAAGCACTTCTTATTGAATACGGCCGCAAAGAAGTACTGCGCCGTCTAAGCGACCCCCTCTGGTTCCAGAGCCTTGGAGCTGTCCTAGGCATGGACTGGCATTCATCAGGAATCACAACAAGCGTAATGTATGCCCTAAAAAGAGGAATCAATGCCCGCGCAAAAGAATTTGGACTTGTTGTATGCGGAGGAAGGGGCAAATACTCCCGCGAAACACCCAGCCAGCTTGAATACATGGGCGAACACACAGGCCTAGACGCAGCCCCCCTAATCCGGGCAAGCAAACTCTGCGCAAAAGTAGACAACACCGCAGTCCAAGACGGATTCCAGCTCTACCTTCACAACTTTATCCTTAGCGCAGACGGTGACTGGGCAGTAGTCCAGCAGGGAATGAACCCCGCAGAAAAAAAAGCCCGCCGCTACCACTGGTGCTCGCAAAACCTAAAGTCTTTTACAGAAGAACCGCATTCAGGCGTAACCGGAGAAAACGAAGGCCCAATCCTAAACCTTACCGATTCAGCCGCAGCCCAAACAAGAGAATTCATCCTGAACCTTGCAAAAGACGAACCCCGCATCATCTTAAAAGAAGCCTCAGACATACTGCGCCTTGCAGCCCCCAAAATCTATCAAGAACAAAAACAGCTGGCCCTCTTTGCAGAAAACCCGGATGCTGCCACAGCAAACGCCTTAGCAGAAAACCCTTACCAAGACACGCAGCTTATCATAGAAAATAGCCGCAACTGCATCATGCCAGCCCACCACGAAGTTAGGGCAGAAGACGTAGACCTAAAGCGCCTTGGTGCAGTCCTTGCAACCGCCTACGAAAGCCAACCCAAAGACTTTGAAAGCCTGCTGCTAACAAAAAACTTAGGCCCAAGAACCCTGCAGTCACTCACCCTGGTAAGCGAAGTAATACACGGAACCCCCTCCAGATTCCGCGACCCGGCAAGATTCAGCTTTGCGCACGGAGGCAAAGACGGCCACCCCTTCCCGGTACCGCTAAACATCTACGACGAATCAATCCGCATCTTAGGCGATTCCATAGAAAAGTCCAAACTTGGCTACAAAGACAAAAGCGAATGCCTAAAACGCCTGCACAAAACCGCACTCCAAATAGAAAAAAACTGCTCGCCACAAGCAGACTTCGACAAAACCATAGCCCGCGAAAAAGAACACTCGATCGAATGGGGCGGACGCACTGTAAGCGACTGAATGATTTTTTCTTTTTTTTAGTTACAAATCTTTGCATACATAGTAGGTTGTTCGTCCGCTGCCTTTCTTTTCTATTTTGCCTGTATCACAAAGTCCTTTGATGGCTTTTTCGATAGTCTGGCGGGCAAGGGCAGGGCATTCTTCCTGAATGTCACTCTTTGTAAATTTTCCGATACGGTTTTTGATAACTTTTTCGATGGTTTCAGTTGCGGAAAGTTTTTCATCTATCAGCTTTAGCCGTTCTTCAAAATCCCTGTATGCGGAAAGGATTATTCCCAAAAGATATTTTACAAACGGTGTGTTGTCATTTGTGTTTTCGTTCCAGTTTTCAGAAGAAGCTTCAAGGACATCGTAATAAGTGTCTTTTGTTTTTTCGATTTTCTTTTCAAGACTTATATATTTGCATACGACAAATCCTGAACGATACAGCAAGAGCGTTGTTAAAAGCCTGGACATTCTTCCATTTCCGTCATTGAAGGGGTGTATGCACAAAAAGTCTTTGATGAAATTCGCAATTAAAAGCAAAGGTTCTATTTCGCCCAAGTCCATTGCACGATTAAAAGTTTCGCAAAGCTCTTGAACAGCCTCTGGAGTTTCAACTGGCGTTAATGGTGTAAAAAGCGTTCGGCTGCTTCCGTCCGGCATGGTTGCAACAATATAGTTTTGAACATTCTTGAATTTGCCTCCAAAATCAGGACTTGCATATTGATACAAATACTTATGGAGCTGGAGAATATAATTTGAGCTGATAGGAATATATTCGAAGTTTTCATGGATGATATTAAGAACATCACGGTAGCCCATGATTTCTTTTTCGTCACGGTTACGGGGAGTAGTTTTATCAGCAACGAGCTGTTTGATTCGTAATTCTGTGGTGACAATACCTTCAATTTTGTTTGAGCTTTCTGTACTTTGAATTTTAGCAATTTCTACCAGTTTATCGAGTTTGTCTTTTTTTTGATGTACAAAAAGTTCCTGCCGGCCTTTGTATTCTCTTATTTTAGAAATAAATCCTAAGATTTCAGTATCAAGTGTACAGTTTTGAAGTTTTGAATAATCAAAAGTCCGCATTTTTATTCTCCTACGGCTTAGGCTTTCTCCTATTTTAACATACAAAATAGGAGAAAGCAAGGCTCTATAGGAGAAAGATCCACTCCTCTCCCCAAAAGCCACAAAGACATCATCACAGAGCTTTATAAACGGCAAATTTTGAGCAAACTATGGTAAGTTATGAAAGAAAAATTATCCAAAATATTCTCGCTTACAAATGCAATCTTTTCGCTGGCCTTTTTGATAACGGGCCTGGTCTTTACTGTCTACCCCTTAAATGACTGTGTTTGCGACTCTTCTTTTTTGCCGCTCGCCCTTCCCCTTTCTTTTTTTCTCAATCCACTTGCCATGATTTCTGACATAATCACCGCAGTAATCGCAAAGGGCAAACTTAGAAAGCTGAACATTATCCTCCTGATTGCAGACGTTTTGCTGGAACTTTTCCTTTTCTATGCGATAGTTTTGACCGTGGGATAAAGCAAACCACAGCCAGCAAATCAGAGGACAAAAGAAATTTCTGTGTTATAATATGAATTAAGGAGACAGCCCTATGTCAAAGACAATTACATTCAGCAACCTGCCGCAGAACTGTGCAGAACTAAAGGCTCTTCCGCAGGCAAAGCTTACCGATCCGTTTGAAGTTGCAGCCTTGATCGTTGCAGTTTTGTGCCGCTATGAACAAAGCCCGGACGACTGCATTGAAATGCTCAACTTGCTAAAAGGCCCCCAGCCACTTAGCAATTATGACAAGCAGTTCCTTAAGGACCGCCTGGTTGGGAAATACTATGTGCCCAGAAGCTACTTTGCAGGAACTTCCCCGCAAAACAACTATGAACCTGCAAAGCCCTACTCGGTAACGGTTTCCGAAAATTCCCATTCCCATGACCAGGAAGACTACGTAACGCTCTGGATTACATCATCCGGAGCAGATTCCCAAAGAAGCGTAAAACTGCGCCAAAAAGGAGACCAGTGGTTCCTGTGGGAAAACTTCCTTATGCCAGACATAAGAAAACCCGCCGCAGAAGACCCCTGGGCCTAACTGTCGAATAATAGCATAAATCAACAAAACAAGGCAAACGTCGAGTTTTATATTTGCAGCAGGAAAATTGGCGGAAGCGATTTTTGAACCGAAAAAAATTCTGCACACACGGTATAGCAAGTGCGTTTACCGTGCCCGAAGGGAAAGCGCGGAAGCCTTTTTTCGGTTCAAAAACCGCTGGGAGCCAATTTTCATGTTGCAACACATACACACCTATCTATTGCGCATCCTCTTCTTTCTTTTCCTTTGCCGCCTTGTTTTTCCTGCTGCTGTAAATAAGCCCCACGCCTATAAGCAAAACCATAATAATGAATCCGCTCCTTGCACTGCCAATTTTCTTTACGTTTTCATCAAGCTGGCCTTTTAGGGCATCCGCAGAATCCACCTTACCGTTAAAGACATAATAAACTTCCGTCTTTCCTAGCATAAACGGCTTAAATGAATTTCCCCTCTGCTCAGCCAAAACCGAAAGATAGGGGTATTTTTCAACATCATAATAATTGTACTTAAGGTTCAGGTCTCCTTCCTTTGCAACCTCTGTAATTGGGCCGTAGTAAAATTCATCATGCTTAAGGCCGCAAACAGTTTTCTGCTTGGTATACTCAGAGCCAGCCTTAACAAGCTCAAGCCCCTTTGCATCAAGAACAAAATCCCCAACATGGGGCGTTACCGTTTTTTCCACCGAATAAAGACTGTCCAGCCCGGAAGATGCACCCGCTTTTTGTTCGGTACGCTCCTTCCAGTCATAATGCGTTTCTCCCTTCTTCTGATATGAATAAAATTCCCTTACAGTCCTCTTTGCCTTAAAAGTGTTCAGCGGCTCATCCAGCTCATCAAAAGAAATCTTTGAATCAAAAGCAATCTTCCCCGCAACAAGCACCAGCTTTCCTTCATTGGCAGAATCAACCTTTCCGTCGGAAACAATGACCGTATTTTTAAGGATGTTCTTGTTCAAAGCCTTAGTGCCATTCTTAACCTTAACTCCTGTTACCACCAAAAAAGCAACAAGAGCTCCCAAAATTATCATTCCCTTAGAAATTTTCATAAATCCTCCAGCTTCTTGTTTTTACCCCATAATAAAACTAAATGATTTCTTTTTGAAGTCTTTTATCTTCTTCTGCGGCACTTTTTCTTGCTAAGGGCTTTCCGGGGTTCCGCGGGTCCCTCCCCGCTCCATTGCTCCGCAACGCACTCCGTGCGCCCCTCCAATCCCGGCCGTGCTTGCTTTGCAAAAGAAATATGTTATGGAAATAACTATTTTTGCAACCTATCTGCAATTTGCGACAAAAACTTTACCTGCTCTTCTGGCAGACTTTCGCATTTAGAAATTAATTTATGATATTTTCGATAAAGCTTAAGCTGATTCTGCTCATCATCTTTGTTTTTTTCTGACTTTTGATTTGGTCCGTTTACAAGGTATTCCACCGTTACACCCAAAACACCAGCGATTTTTACGGCGGTTTCTGCGGATGGAGTACTGCCCAATTTTATTCCTTGCCCTATATTCGTAACACTAAAATCACATTTTCTTGCTAAATAGGCACGGTTTATACCTTTGTAATCGATTTCCTCGTCAACGCGTTTCCAAAAATCACTCATCCGGCAAATTATGTGAAAAATTTCTGACTTTTTCGCCTAAAAGTGAATTTTTACTGAATTTATATGCTATAATCAGAAATTACTGAATTGCAAAAATTTGGTAAGGAATTTTCACTTCGAGGATTTTCTAATATGGCTAAAAACGCAAGTCTCGGGAAAGCCCGTGACGCAAAAGAAGACGAATTTTATACACAACTAAACGATATTTCTAACGAGCTAAAGAATTATAAGGAACACTTCAAAGGAAAAACGGTTCTGTGCAACTGCGATGACCCGCGCATCAGCAACTTCTTCCATTATTTTTCATACAACTTTGAAACCCTGGGCTTAAAGAAACTCATAACAACCTGCTATAAAAATCAAGAACGCGATTTGTTCAGTCAGAACAACAGCGAAAAAGCTATTTATCTTGAATATTGTGGAGAAAAAAGCGGAAGCAAAATTCCGACTGTAGAAGAAATCGGTATTCACGAATTGCAAGGTGACGGTGACTTCAGGAGCAAGGAATGCATTGAACTATTAAAAGAAGCAGACATTGTTGTAACGAATCCACCATTCAGCTTATTTCGGGAGTATGTTGCACAACTTATTGAATACAATAAAAAGTTTTTGATTATAGGAAGTCAAAACAATATTACATACAAAGATATTTTTCAACTGTTCAAGGAAAATAAGATTTGGCTTGGTTATAAAGCTGGCGACATGGCTTTTAAAGTTCCTGATTATTATGCTCCCCGACAAACAAGATACTGGCAAGATGAAACAGGACAGAAATGGCGCAGCATGGGAAACATTTGCTGGTATACCAACCTTGATATTGCAAAAAGACACGAGGAATTGATTTTGTATAGAAACTATACACCCGAAGAATATCCAAAATACAACAATTCCGATGTAATAAATGTAAACAAAATTCAGGACATTCCATGTGATTATAAAAGTATTATGGGAGTTCCCATAACATTCTTTGATAAATACAATCCTGATCAATTTGAAATTCTTGGTATAGCAAATTCTGCTCGTTGGATAGGTTATGAATGCTTTACTGTAATTGGTGAAAAGAAAATCTACAATCGTGTAATAATTCGGAGAAAATAGAAATGGAAATTAAACAGACAGAAATCACAATCCAAGACCTTACAAATGGTTATTCAGACAATGCGGAAGCTGGTGTTGTAGCTTACGGTGGCAAGCTTGACGTGCGTCCTCCTTATCAGCGAGAATTTGTTTACAAAGATAAGCAAAGGGATGCAGTTATAGATTCTGTTGTGCAAAATTTTCCTCTAAATGTAATGTACTGGGCAGACCGCGGAGATGGCACTTACGAAGTAATTGACGGCCAGCAGAGAACCATCTCTATTTGCCAGTATGTAAACGGAGACTTTGCCCACCTAATGCGCTTCTTCAACAACCTGCAGGACGATGAACAGGAACAAATCTTAAATTACAAACTTAACGTCTACATTTGCAGCGGAACAAACAGCGAAAAATTAAAATGGTTTGAGCGCATAAATATTGCCGGAGAAAAATTGACCGCCCAGGAATTACGAAATGCTGTTTACTGTGGTTCATGGGTAAGCGATGCAAAAAAATATTTCTCAAAAATTGGATGCCCTGCTGTTTCTATTGGCAATGATTATGTAAACGGAACAGCTAACCGTCAGGAAATTTTGGAGACAGCAATAGACTGGATTTCCAACGGTCAGATTGACGAATATATGGGTATTCACCAGCACGATGAAAACGCTTCTGCCTTATGGGTATATTTTCAAAAAGTAATTGCCTGGGTAAAAGCCGTGTTTCCTACAAAAAGATCTAAGTATACAAAAGGCATAAACTGGGGAGAATTATACAACAAATATAAGGATGAAGAGTTCGATACAATAAGACTTGAAGAAGAAATAAAGAAACTTATCCTAGACGATGATGTAACAAAAAAGTCTGGCATTTATCCTTATGTCCTTACACGCGAAGAAAAATACCTTTCGATTCGCACATTCAGCGACAGTGAAAAACTACAGGCTTATACAAAGCAAAACGGAATCTGCAAAATCTGTGGAAATCATTTTGAGCAAGCAGAAATGGAAGCTGATCATATAATACCGTGGAGTCAAGGCGGAAAGACAAATTTAGACAACTGCCAAATGCTATGCAGGGAATGCAACAGAAGAAAATCTGACAAATAAAAATACAACATTGGGATTGTTCTTACCATATAAAAAATGCTACCATTAAATACATGGCTTGGTATATAAAAATGCAGCGAACCCCTATAAAAAAATTTATTCTGTCTCTTTTAGCAGCCACACTTCTTACCGCGGGGCAGAGCTTTGCTCAGACAGCGGGTGCAAAAGCGGCATTTGTCTGGGAAAGCAAGGGCTTAAAAGAAGCGGGCATGGATGCAAAGAAAATTGAATCATTCAACAAGGCACTGCTTCCTACAGAAGTTACTTCCTGCATCATTGTTAAAGACGGCGCAATTGTAAGCGAATATTACAAGAGCGGCTACAGTAAGGAAAGTTTCTTTCCCATGCACTCTGTTTCAAAAAGCGTTACAGGCACGATTGTTGGAATAGCAATCAACCAGGAATATTTTGGGCTTGACGACCCAATAATAAATTACTTTCCAGAGCTAAAAGACAAGGCCGACTCCCGCTTTAAAAAAATCACCGTACGCGACTTGTTAAAAAACACATCGGGCTTGGTTTCTACGGATTCTTCATTATGGGCTCAGTGGAGAAGCTGCGGTGACTGGATAGACTTTTTGTTTAAAAGACCCCTTTCTTATGCACCGGGAAAAGTCTTTGAGTATTCAACCGGGAACACGCATTTGCTTAGTGCAATAATTCAGAAGACTACAAAAAAAACTTTGGATGAATACGGAAGGGAGGTTTTGTTCAAGCCGCTTGGTTTGGATTCTGCATATTTTGAAAGCGACCCCAACAAGATAAGCGACGGTGGAAACGGTCTTTACCTTACCGCAAGGGATATGGCCCGCTTTGGTCTTTTGTACTTGAACAAGGGAATGTGGGAAGGTTCGCAAATTGTACCTCAAAGCTGGATAGCTGAATCAACAAAAATTCAAACTCCGGGGCAGGCGCGTTATGGCTACCAGTGGTGGATTCGCTGGTTTGGAAAAAAACAAGCACGCGGCTTTTTTGCCCACGGCTGGGGTGAACAGGTTATAGCCGTAATTCCAGAGAAAAATCTTGTAATAACTTTTTCCAGCCGTTACCCCGACAACAGAAAAAATGCCACCTACTGGCAGTGGATTGGAGACATTGTGGATGCATGCACTAGCAATGTTCAGCCCTAGCGGCATAAGCACAGCAGCGGGAATGCCAAGATAAAAATGTATTTGCCATTAAGCAAAAAATATACTATATTAGCGCTATGATTAAGGCTCAAATTCAAGACAAGGAACTATTGGAATATCTGGAAGCTCTTCCTGCGGACGACATGATTCATTTTACTATGGCAAACGGACGTGTTCGCGGCGCTGTTTTTGCAGGAACCCATTTTGTTAACACAATGCGTGCCCAGCACAATACTGGCATTCTTGAGACCTACATTTTGGGACAGGCATCCCTTTGCGGCGCACTTTTGATTCCTGCGGTAATGAAGGGACGCGAGCATTTGAGCTGGCGCTACGATGTTGAAGAATCCGTGGCAAAAGGTTTTAGCGTGGAGGCAGATTCAACCGGTTGGGTAAGAAGCTACCTTTTTGAAGACCACATTCCCGTGGACAAACCGCTCGAAAGCTGGGACCTAAAGCCATTTCTTGGCGGCGAAGGCTACATGACAATTCAGACTGCAAGGCCGGGAGACAAGTATCCGCAGACAAGTTCCGTAAACACGACGGGCAACATTGCAGACGACCTTGTCTTTTACTTTGACCGCAGTGAGCAGCTAAAATCAGCCCTTACAACTTCCATCCAGATGGACAAGGCTGGGCGCGTTATTGGTGCAGGCGGAATTTTTATTCAGGTAATGCCAAAGACAGGCGGACATTCATCCGACGGAAAGCAGAATCTTGGTGCGCAGATAAATTCTTCTTCAGACAATGACGAAGACGAAGAGCTTATTTCTTCTTTGGAAAAATCATTCAACCGCTCACCTTCACTTGGAACTTGGTTCAGCAGGGGAAAGTCGGCAGAGGAACTTGTTCATGAACTTTATGCAGACTTGAACCCGGTAGTTGCCTTGCACAGGAGCATTGTCTACGACTGTCCTTGCACAAAAGAAACTTTCATCAAGCACCTAAAGGCTCTTCCCCAAGAAGAAATTGCAGACATAAAGGCTAAGGGCGAATCCATAACCCTTACCTGCCGCAACTGCGGTTCTGTTTACACGGTTAGCCCCGACGAGATTTAAGAGGAATGCTAAAGTTTCACATCCCCACTTTGCTAAGGCTCTGGTGCTCCAACAGAAATGATACAGCCCTTTCTGCACAAGAGGCAGCTTCTGTTAGCAAGGCGCTTTTAAACCTTCAGCGGGGACTCACCGGAGACAGGCAGCTTGCAGGTGCAGGCTACATGCAGGACAAAAATCTTTTGGGAGCCTACCTTCTTTATTACTGGCCAGTCTCCTACACACAGATTTCATTTTGCACGGAATATTTTTTTAAAGCGCTAAAACTTCTTGCCAAAAAGGATGAGCTTAACATTCTGGACATTGGTTCAGGGCCGGGACCAGCATCTTGCGCACTAACAGACGCTGTCCTAAAGGCAAATGCAAAGCTTCAAATAAACCTTGACCTCTTTGATTCAAGCAGCAGGGCTTTGGACTTGGCAAAAAAAATATTCGAATATGATTACAAGGAAAATGTTAGCACAAGCTGCAAGACCCTTAACCTTGAGCAGACGGATTTTTCTTTGCTGCAAAAAAAATACGACATAATAGTTGCAAGCCATTCGCTTAACGAGCTTTGGAAAGACAAGGCGGATTCTTTGCAAAAAAAAGAAGGGCTTCTTCTTGAACTTTCCTCTTTGCTGAATGAGGGAGGAATATTGCTTTTGTG
>JAILHV010000183.1 GCA_024695625.1 Treponema sp. | reverse complement strand
CGTAACCCTGGACTACATGAAAAAAGATTTGGGAGAAGAACTCGGCAGTAAAATTGAAAAAGCAGCCCTTGCAATCTACAAAAAATGCTACGAACATGCCGCCAAAAACGGAATCATCATTGCAGACACAAAATTTGAATTCGGCCTTGACGAAAACGGAGACCTCGTACTTGCAGACGAAGTCCTAACCCCAGACTCAAGCCGCTTCTGGAACGCAGCAGAATACAAAGTGGGAACAAGCCCCGCAAGCTACGACAAGCAGTTTGTCCGCGACTGGCTCAAAGACAACAACCTTGCAGGCGACCCCAACATCAAGAGCATCCCCGCAGAAATCGTAGAAAAAACATCTGCCCTCTACCACGAGTGCCAGGAAAAAATCTGCAAGTAAGCAAAAAATTCCATAACAAACATTCCGCCGCCCAGCCCCTCTGTCCCGCAAAAGCAGGATAAGGGCCAGCAAAAGGCGGATTTCGTAACGTCGGCAACAAAGACAGCCGTCATCCCAAAAGCTATTTTCTAGCCCCCGAGCCTTTTAAAAGCTGATGGTTGTGCTTCTTTTCCAAATAAAGCGCACTGTCAGCAGAAGCAATCAGCTCCTTTTCATCCTCCGAATAGGCCCTCGCCATTCCAACGCTTATGTTTATCTTAAAAGCCGCACCGTCAGACTCCACGCGCCCGCTGCTTTCAAAGAGCCGCACTATGTCCTCCTTGAATTCTTCCGCAACCTCGGGATTTCGGGCATTCATCACTATGGCAAATTCATCACCGCCATAGCGCGCAAGGAAGCACGACTTTGGCTCCGAGTTGAGCGAGCATACAAGCTTTAGGAGCTTTGCCGTTTCTATAAGAGCATTGTCCCCTTCCAAGTGGCCGTAAGTGTCATTTATCTGCTTAAAAAGGTCCACATCAATCATAAACAGATACACATTAACATAATTTTCAGCAAGGGCAGTCTTTATATAGTGGTCAAAGGCACCGCGGTTGTTCAGCCTGGTAAGCGAATCAGTGGAAACCTGTTCAGCCACAAAATCCATGTGCTCCATCATAAGCAAAAGGGCCAGCGTTATCCAGACAAAACCAACGTCGGCTATAACAAGGTGGGCCAGCCCAGCAAGGCAGGGAAGGAAGGAAAACATAAGCTTGGTGGGCCAAAAACGCTTTTCGTACTTGCCCATGATAAGCCTTATCAGCGTACAGAATGAAGCGGCTGTAAAATAAAAATAGGTAACTGCAATCTGGACAAAGTGGTAATCACCGGGCATGATCTTGTTAGTTACAGGATCTGCGTATGCAATGTGCCCTGTAAAAAAGCTTTCAAGCGAAAAAATCATCAGGAAAAAAGCGGGAATGTGCATGATGTAGTAGCGGTTGCCCATAAAAAGCCATCTGCGCCGGTTGGGGTTCTCGCACATAATGTAAATGCACCAGTAGCAGCCTATGACCCCAGAAATTCCAAACCTTATGTCTATCAGCAGGGTCTGGATAAAGTTGTAAATTTTACCGCTCCGCCCTACAAGCAGGTCGCTTGCAATTACAATCGAGGAAATCAAGGCAGTTGCCCAAAGGATATTTATGAACAAAATTGTATTGGTCTGCCTGTCTGTAGTGTATTTTACTTTATACAATATAAACAATAAAATAATTATCGTAATTATATTGTATACGATATCGTACATTACCTGCATCTATTACATTATAAACGCTTTTTTTTATGGTGTAAACTTTTATTTTTTTGCAAGTGTTATAGATAAGTCCTATGGACGAACCCTTCCTTGCTCTACCATTTTGCTCTTCGGCTAATTCGACTGAACATGCCTATGCGCCACCGCCCTTTCGGGGTTCCGGCATTCGCCTCCATTGCCTGCGGCAACGCTCCGCGCCCCTACACGGCGGCGTAGGTCTTTTCAAGAAAGAATCTCCTCCACATCATCGTAGACCTTAAAACCGGGGATGTTTTTTGCCAAATTCTGCATTCTCTCATCATTACGCGCGATTGCCTCTGCAATAGAATGCAGCTCCTTGCTAATGTTGGCAGGCATGGCGTAGTCCTTTTTGTAGTGCAGCTGGTGCTCAAGGCTGGCCCAAAAGTCCATGGCTATAGTCCTAATCTGAATTTCAACAGGAATTTCCCTCTTCTGGTCAGAAAAATACACGCCAACTTTTACAATCACGTGCAGGCTTCTGTAGCCGCTTTCCTTGGGATGCTTTATATAGTCCTTTAGTTCTATTAGCGTTATGTCATCCTGCTTTAAAAGCATCTGGGTAACGCGGTAAACATCGCTTATAAAGGGGCAGGTAACGCGGATGCCGGCAATATCGTAAAGCTTGTTCACCATGTTGTCCATGGTAAAGGCAAGGCCCTTGCGCTGAAGCTTTTCCGCAATGCTCATCGGCTCCTTAATGCGGCTTGTAATGGTCTCTATGGGATTGCGCTCGTGCTTACTGTGGAATTCATCCTCAAGAATCTCAAATTTGGTAACTATTTGCTTAATTCCGCTTTCGTACAGCATCAAAAGCTGCTGGAACTCCATGGCAGTGTCTATAATGGCCTGCGGGCTGGAAAAAAGTTCCTTGTTGTCGCGCACAGTATTGCGAAGAATTAATTCCTGATTCATATTTTAAATATAATGATTTTTTGCCTCTTTGACCAAATATTTTTTTGTTATTTTAATTTTACGGATGAATCATATCCATATTGGAAAAGCCAAAAACAATTTCGTTCTTTTTTATTGTACAGCCCAAGCCAAATTTTGTTACAAGCCTAAGTACAAGTTTACCCCTATAAAGCATCCAATCATCCTTGTAGTACTTGCCTATCCGTTTTTCATAAGCGGCATATTCCTCGTCACTTATTAAAACCCTATAATAGATTGGCAACTGTTCAGTCTGTACCGGAACCCCGCCGGAATAATTTCTTTCTATGACTTCTACATTCTTTTTGTCAATATTCAAATTTGTTTCATAACAAAAAATCATTTTAACAAAATCTATATTCTTGCAATCTTCTGCACTCAAAGACTTCTTTTTGTAATAGTCAGAAATAAGCTCCTTGTGGCTATAGCTGTAATATATTCCGCGAAGCTCTTCAATTAAATTGCACCTGTAAAACTTTTTGGAATTCTCTTCATAAGCCCAATATTCATTTATAACAGAGTATTTTTTTCCTTCTGCCAAATATTCAATAAGATATTCTTCACCACCATCAAGGCAAGCTTTTTCAATATTAAGGTCAACTATCTCTTTTGCAGACTTTATCTTTTTGTCCAGCATGATTAGGTTTTCATTCAGCTTATTGTCCAACAGGGCAGAAAGGTCATACGGCCCAGGAATGTTACCGGTGAATATTCTTGTTAACTCTTTGCCGTTTTTTAGACAGACAACCACATCCGCTTTTCTTTCGTCGTGGGAAAACGCGTGTGGAATGCAAAGGCAAATTGCAAAAAACGCCACAAATACTTTTTTCGTTGTGCTAAACAAAGTGGGCTCCTTCATCAAATATTTTTTAGTGGGTGTTTGACAAAACAACAACAGCACTATATACTTATAAAAAAGGGGACACTTGCAAGCAAGCAACTGCCTCCGTAGCGTTAATGCAAACCGCCCACGAAGTTCGTCACACTGAGGGCGGTTTTTTTTATGCTCTAAGACCTATTTTTTAGGAAGGTGAGCAGGTCTATAATCAGAGAAAGAACCATGATGACAAGCACCACAATGTCGTAAATCGTCATACAGACAGCCTCCTTCATTCATGAGAAATCGGAAGGCAATCCGCCGCATATGCAAGCGTCCCCTATAAAATATATATTATACGAAACAAGATAGAGCAACAAGCCTAGGCGTTAAAAAAGCTCCTTAGTCTTCGGTCACCTTTTCCGAAAGGACGTAGGCTGTAACAGTGCTGTAGCTTGGGGCATCAAAAAAAGTTACTTCCGTAAGATTTATTTTTGCAGTAACAGGAAAGCTTTCGCCAATGCAGACAAGGGTTCCTGCCGCAAGTGAATTTATGCGCACGTCGGAAAGGTCAAGCGAGCGGTAAACTGCACAGGCCTTAGAAATCTTTCCGGTCTTAAAGGCTTTTGAAACCCTGTTGCTTATTGCCCAGTAGTCAGTGTTGTTGTAGCGCACCCTAACAAAATCATTCTTTGCGCTTTCCCCGTTGGAAACACGCCAAGCAGTTTTTTTGTCTTCCAGCAAATTTCCAAATGAATCCACCTGGTCGCTAAGATAAATTTCAAGGTGCTCTCCCCTCTTAACATTTGCCGCCCAAATCATAACGCCGTTCTGGTTCTGCACCCAAAGCGAACCCAAGTCCTGCATCATAATTCCAGGCTCTGTGTTTGCAAAAGCCGGATCAAGTGCATCCTGAGCAGAAGCAAGTGCCGCCCCTGCCAACAAAACAAAAACTGTATTCAAAAAAAATTTCTTAATGCTTTTCATTTCCTCTCATCCCAAAAGCAAGGCCTAATAGTTCTTAATTTTTGCGCGAACAGAATCGCTAATGTCCAGGCGACCTGCAATGTCCTTTAGCTCGTTTCTAACAACTCCATCCTGAATCAAGAGAAGACCGTTTCCGCCCCTCTGCCCAAGTTTTCCCAAAATATGCATGGCCGTAATGTCGTCTGCTTTTGTACTGATTTTTTCTGCAACCATAAACTTGTTTGGGACAAGGCCAAAGTCTCTCAAGTAGACGCTAACTTCCAAAAGATTGGAAGAGGCAGCCGTAGTTTCGCCTGTGTTTGCTGCAGAATCATTGCGGGGGTTAAAAACTGCAAGTTCCACACCGTCGCCAATCCAGCGGCCTGAACCTGCAGCATCCGCAGAGTTGTAAAGAAAGGCACCGCCACCAACAACCACTCCGGGTTTTGCGTCAAGGGCAATAAAAATTTCCTGAGCCCAGTAGTCCGCAGAATTATAAAGCACGTGGACAAAATTCCTTCTGCTCCAGTCAGATGTACGCAAGGCATTGCGCTTTATTTCCGCGGGATAGCTGTCGTTCTTGTCCGGGTTGCGGTAAGCACCAATGGCTGTTCCCGCAGGCACGTCGCGCACCCATTCCATGTAGCCGCTTGCATTCTCACGCCACAAGGAGCCACCCAGCATAACAGATTCAAGCGTAGAAGAAGTTGATTCAATCTTAATGAAGGTCTCTTCCTGAACAGTTCCATAATCTTCACCTTCCGCAGAAAGGCTTTGATCAGAACTCTTTTTTGAGCAGCCGCTAAGAGTTGTTGCAAAGATAACTGGCGCGGCAAGAGCTGCAAGAACAGACAAGACTACAGCAGAACCAATTACTGTTTCCCTTGCCTTAGAAAACAATTCTTTTGTTTTTGTAAATGTGCTGATTTTTTTTCCACCCATATCCTTATTCTAACATCTGTGTTTTTATTTTGCAACAGGGCGGTAGAAAAGGATGAACCTTCTCCTTCCACCGGAACCCTGCGTGCGCTGAACCTCAAAATCATCTGAAAGATATTCAATCAAGTCCGAAAGCTTTTTAAAGCCATAGTCAAGGGTGTCAAAGCCCGGGTCCTGCCTCTTAAAATATGAACCGGCCGCACTAACGTCTGCCCATCCTGTTTCGTCTGCATAGCGGTTGTAGGCGTTCATCAGAAGCTTGTAAATCTTCCTGAACTGGCGGTCAGTCATATTTTCGTTTCTGGAGCGGTGCTGGAAAAGGCCAAGGCCGGAAGATTTCTTTGCCTTGTGGGGCTGCTTTTCAACCTCCTTTAGCTTTTCTTCCTCTTCCTCATTCTCTTCCTCTTCCGCATCCTGAAGGTTTTCTATATAGATAAAATTGTCGCATGCGTTTACGAATGACTGTGGTGTCTTCTTTTGCCCCACTCCGTAAACAACAAGCTGGCTTTCGCGCAGGCGGGTTGCAAGTTTCGTAAAGTCGCTGTCGCTTGTTACAAGAACAAAGGCATCGTACTTGTCCGTGTAGAGCAAATCCATGGCATCTATAATCATTGCGCTGTCACTGGAATTTTTTCCGCGGGTGTAGGCAAACTGCTGAACCGGAATTATTGCGTTGTCGTTAAGCTCCTTCTTCCAGTTCTTGAGTGTATCCAGGGAAAAGTCTCCGTATGCCCTTTTTGTAATCACGTGCCCGTAAACCGCAACTTCCTGAATGATGGAACGAAGCTTGTTCACAGGCGTGTTGTCTGCGTCTATTAAAACTGCAATTTTTTTCTGCTCGTCTATATCTATCATATTAGTCCGCCAAGTCCTTAAGTGTCTTCTTAATGTTGCCGGCAGTGTATGCGCTTATGTAAAAACGGTATGGAGTCTGGTTGGACTCGCACAAATATTTTGTCTCCGTCTCGGAAATCTTTTCTTCCGAAACAATCACAAGACTATAGTTTTTACCGCCAGCAATAAGGCTAAGCTCTGCAACAAGGGAATCATCTTTCTTGCCAGAATAAGGCTGCTCTGACCAAGCAGAAACATTAACAGAAGCAATGGTATTAACCCAGGCAGAAACCTTTTCCGAAGAAAGCTTTTCTTCCCCAAAGCCTTCATATTTTTCAAGACGCCAAACAGTCGGTGCCGGTGAATTTTCATCATCAGAAGAAGGCAAAGTTTCCTTTTTTACAGTAAAGCTTCCGTCTTTTCCAGAAACGCTTACAGAAGAAATTTCTGAAGATGAAAGGGCATAAACTTTTTTGCTTCTAAGTACGTCTTCATTCGTATCGAACAAAGAGTGGAGCGCCATGTTTGCAAGAAGCACTGTATTCTTTCCGTCCAGCTGAATGTAGCTCTGGTTTCCGGTGGAAGTATTCTTTCCAACCACAAGAGTGCGAATGGCTTTTCCTGAATCCATTGCAGTAACGGTTATCTTGGAAGACTCATCCAAACCGTAACGGCTTCCGTCACCAGAAAGAGAAGATGCCGTTCCCAATACCTTTATTTCTTTTACCGCGCTCAGAATGGAATAAATGGCATTTTCATCAGCAGGATATTTTTTGCTTCCCAAAGTCCATTCACCGTCTGAGCCCTTCACAAGATGAATTTCACCTTCCGAATCCATGCCTTTTGTAATGATGATTTCAGAAGGCTCTATTTCTGTCTTTACAATCTTTATTCCCGTCCTGGAAGAAGACCAGACCTGAAAAATATAAATCAGCACAAGGACTGCAAGTGCTGCAATCAAAACAATTCTTCTTTTAGAAAAAGTCTTATTCATTCTTTTCATCCCCCGTACTGAATTCTTTGCGGATTGAATTGCGGCGTCTCTTTCGCAAGAGGAATACTACAAGTCCTGCCAAAGCAACAAGAACTGCAAGTCCCGCTTCGTTAAAATACTTTGCAAAGTTTGCAACCGGTCCGCTTGTAACATGCAGAGGGCTAAGGCTAAGTCCCTTTGTGCGCATTGGGCAAAGGTCTTCCTTGCCGTTCATGTAGTCAACAACATTTTCCAGGAAGAGGGCAATTGGCTCACCGCTGTTCTGGCTTATAATGTTGGGGCCTGTTATCTGGGATGTGGATGCCACAAAAAGCTTTCCCTTCTGGGTTCCCTTTGCAATAAAGTTGTTTCCTTCAAGTGCGCTTTCGTTTTCCGCCTGGGCAGAATCAGCGAGTGGTCCCGTAAAGCAGCTTGTGAATTTTCCCTGGGCAAGAAGTGCAAGTGTGTGTTCGCTTACATCTTCTGTTGGTGGAACTATAAAGCGCGGGTCTATCATAACTTCTGCATTTTCATCTGCCGTAACAGTCCAGCTCTTTTTGGAAGCGGATGCAAGCTTTGTAAATTCAAGGTCTGCGTTTTCGGTGGAAGCAGCTTCGGGAGAAGTTATTTCTCCAGCCTGAAGGAATACAAGGAAGCCAAGGTTTTCCGTAACAGGATTGTTCTTGGCAAGATTTTCCTTCTGAACAATAGGAGCGTGATAGAAGTTCACGTTGCCAAGTCCCTGCATTGGCCTCTTAAAGCACTGGCTGTCCAATACGTAGTTAGGTTCAACAGTAATTCCGTTCTTGCTAAGAATCTGCTCAAGCCCTGTCTTGTTTGCATAGTATTTAACCTGGGCATAAGGATCGTTGGGGTCCTGGGGGTACTGCTCAATAAACGGATCAAGGAAAAGCATTACGTTTCCGCCGCGCATCATGAACTGGTCAATCTTGTAAAGTTCAGCCTGGCTGAATTCTTCTTTTGGACCGTTAATCATTATGCAGACAACATCGGAAGGAATGTCCTTTGCTGCAAGGTTGATTTCTTCAAGCGTGTATCCGTCCCTTAGAAGGGATGCAAAATTTCCAGCACCGTACTGAGGGTCATTCATGTCAAGGCAGCCGTGACCTGTTACATAAGCGATTGTCTGCGTCTGGGCAACAAGGCTTTCCAAAGCACCGCTTATGCTGTCTTCCAGTTCTTCAAGCCCCTGCACCGTGTTAAGGACAACGCCCGGCATTACCTGCATGGAAACCATCTGAAGGGGAACTACGCGGAAAGACTCGCCCTTCTGCAAAACAAGTCCAAGGGCTGCAAGGGATTCAGAGCGGTTTTCGTCTTTTGTGCGTATCACCTGAATTCCGTAGCGTTCGCGCAAAGAAAGGCATTCATCCCCGGAAGGATCTATTGACTGGAATTCAATAAGACCGTTTGCCTTTTTGTTTACAAGCTCGTATGCGTTCTTTACAATCTGGTCAACCTTGTCCATTCCGCTTATCTCAAAATTCAAAAGGTTGCTGGACTTGTAAAGGGTAAGCTTTGGGGTTTCCTTCATTCCGGCAAGGATATTCGTGTTGCGGATAAGGCGAGAAATTGAAGTGGTTATTTTGTATTCCAAACCGCTGGCCTGGGTTACCGGGTCAAGACATTCAATCTGGTCTGCATAGGTAAAGACAAGACCCATAAAGACGTTCTTAAAGCCAACCTCGTTGTTCTTTATTTCCTGAATCTGAACCTGCTGAAGTCCGTAGCCACCAGCCATGGAAGCATTCTCGTCCTTTTCCGTGTCAAAGTATTCAACAGTAAGCTTCTTACCGGAAGCGTTTTTGTATTCGGTAAGCATATCCTGAACATACTGCCTTACAGCATTCTGGTCTGCAGGAAGATTTTCCGAGAAGAATACCTTTATTTGCAGGGGCTGCTCAAGGGTTGCGCATACGTCGCGGCTTGCAGGAGAAAGAGAATAGGATTTTGCCTCCGTAAGGTCTCCGCGAACGAATGCCTTTCCACCGACAAGGTTCAGCATAAGGAGGATTGCCGCAAAGAGAACCAAGTCCAGCACAGGAATCTTCTTTTTGGAATTTGTTATGCTTGCAACGGTTAGTGCAAAGAAGAGGGCTGTAATGCTAAGGAAGTAGATTATGTCCCTGCTGTCTATTATTCCGCGTGCAATAGACTCAAAGTGCGATGTTGAAGAAAGGAACTTTATTCCGCGCACAAGTGAACTTGGCATAAGGACTGCAAACATTCCGCAGAAGCTTAGGAAAGCACAAATTGCAAAAGAGATAAAGAAGGAGACAATCTGATTCTTGGTAACGGAAGAAGAGAAGACTCCGACTGCGCAGTAAGATGCCGCCAAAAGAATTGCACCAATGTAGCCCCCGATGATTGGACCTGAATCAACTTCGCCAAGCAGGCAGCAGGTTAGCACATAAAACAGTGTTGGAACCACAAGCATTACGCAGGAAACAAGGGAAGAAAGGTATTTTCCTGCCACTACGGAAAGCGGTGTTACCGGAAGGGTAAGCAGGGTTTCCATGCTGCCGCTTCTCTTTTCCTCGCTAAAGACGCGCATGGTAAGGGCCGGAATAAAGAAGCTAAAGAAATATGGAAGGAACTCAAAGAAGCCCCTAAGTTCAGCACGCTTTATAAGGAAGAAAGTTGCAAAAAACCTTATTCCCGCAACCAGCAGGAACACAACACAAACAATATATGGTATAGGGCTTGTGAACAAAGCAGAAAGTTCACGTGAACAGATGACCGCCCAAGAAGCCTTTTTCTTATTAGACATTGCTTTCGCCTCCAGTTGTTAATGTTCTGAACACATCTTCCAGACTGTTCTTTGCCAAGTCCAGCGAATACAAATCCCACTTGCGGTCAAAAACAAAAAGCGCAACGGAGGGACGCACATCTTCACCGGCCTTAAGGGAAGCGGAAGCCTCGTCAAGCGAAATAACCGCATTCACCTTACCGTCCTCCATGACTGTTGAACATGAGGCAACAAAGGGCAATGTTTCCAGGGCAGATTTTACATCCTCTGCAGAAGGGCCGCCAACAGTAAGCACAACAGAAGCTTTCTGGCCGTACTTCTGACGCAAGAGGGCTGTGGGGCTGTCTGCAACTTTTTTTCCGCCGCTGATGATGATGACGCGGTTACAGAGCATTTCCACTTCGCTAAGGATGTGGGTGGAAATAATGACGGTTCTTGTCTTTCCTATTTCACGGATTAGGGAACGCACTTCGCTTACCTGGTTGGGGTCAAGGCCGCTTGTTGGTTCGTCAAGGATAAGGATTTCCGGGTCTCCCATAAGGGCATGGGCAAGGCCAACGCGCTGGCGGTTTCCACGGGAAAGGTCTCCAATATTTTTGTGCATCTGGTCTTTTAGGCCGCAGATACGTGCAAGCTCGGGAACTTTTTCTTTCTTGTCTTTTCCGAGTGTATCTGCAATGTAGCAAAGGTAGTCATAAACAATCATGTCGCTGTAAAGGGGTGCGGACTCCGGCATGTAACCGATTTTTGCCTTTGTCTGAACTCCATTGACCGTAACATCAAGGCCGTCAACTTCCACACATCCGGAAGTAGGTTCAAGGTAGCCTGCAATCATGCGCATGGTCGTAGTTTTTCCGGCTCCGTTTGGCCCCAAAAGCCCCACTATCTCACCGGTTTGAATTGAAAAGCTAATACCGTCAACCGCCCGGAAGTCTCCAAAGCAGCGGGAAACGTTTTTTACTTCTATCATTTTCCAGCTCCACAAGCAAATTTTTCCTCCCATTTTATAGAGATAGTTGCAAAAAAGCAACAGCAAAAAAGCAATGGCAAAATTGCTTCTTTTATTTTTGCAAAATTTCGTATATAGTATAAGAGAATAATAAATCCTGCCGCGTTTGCTGAAACATCAGGGGCAACTAATCAACCCCAAAGTAATTGACGAAACTGATGATTTTCTATTTGACAAATGTAAATACTTGAGTATATACTAAAAATTGCAGGAGGTACCCTATGTATGCTACAAAAGTATTTACAAGTGGAAACAGCCAGGCTGTAAGAATTCCAAAGGAATATCATATTGACCACTCCGAAATATTCATAAAAAAAATTGGAACAACAATTATTCTTTATCCTCAGAATCGCCCTTGGGAAAATCTAAAAAAAAGCCTTTCAGAATTTACAGATGATTTTATGTCTGATGGTAGGAACCAACCAAAACTTGAAACAAGGGAAGAATTTTAATGTATCTTTTAGACACAAATATTTGTATCTTCTTGATAAAGAATAAATTTCCGAATCTCACAAAAAAAATACTCGCTTCTGACAGTGATGAACTGTTTTTGTCATCAGTTTCAATTGCAGAAATGGAATATGGAGCTTCAAAAAGTCAGAACAGAGAAAAGAATCGGCTGGCATTATTGGATTTCTGTACGGACTTCAACAATATAATAGACTTTACAACTGAAGACACAGAAGCGTATGGTTTGATAAGAGCATACCTTGAAAAGGAGGGAAAAGTAATCGGTCCTTATGATATGCAGATTGCAGCACAGGCAATGACAAGAAATCTTACTGTTGTTACAAATAATTATGAAGAATTTGTCCGTATTCCTTGGATAAAAGTAGAGGATTGGACAAAAGAATAAAGAAAACCTAACATAATTTTCAAAACGGGCAAGCCGGTTTGCGGTTTAAAATATTGTTATGTGGACGCCCGCACTGGGGCGCAAGCTCCTGTATCACCTGCCGAAAACGGAAGGTGACACACTTGAAAAATTTGAAATTAACTATAATAATAGCAAGAGGTACGAAAAAATGACTATTCAAGAAAGAGCTGAAA
>JAILHV010000129.1 GCA_024695625.1 Treponema sp. | reverse complement strand
GAACGACATCAAGGAACTGGATATAGACGACGGCAACGTAGACATCAATTCCGGCATCAAGGAAATCGACAACATGGTTGATTCCTTCCAGGGCATGAAGCAGGGCCTCGTAAACTTTAAGAAATACGTCCCGGCAGACCTTGTAACCCAGCTGGTAAAAAACAGCCAGAACGCAGAAATTGGCGGAAAGAAACAGATTCTTACCCTGCTCTTCTCCGACATAGAAAACTTTACCGGCATTTCGGAAAAGACCAAACCGGAAGAGCTTGTAAGCCGCCTCTACGACTACTTCTCTCTCTTTGCCCACACAATTTCAGGCAACAGGGGAACCATAGACAAGTACATCGGAGACTCAATCATGGCCTTCTGGGGCGCACCGGTAGAAATGGAAGTTAAACAGCACGCAACACTCGCATGCCGGGCTGCCCTTATCTGCCAGATGCAGGGCCTTAACCTTTCCACACAATGGATACGCGAAGGAAAGCCGAAATTCCGCACAAGATTCGGAATCCACACAGGCGAAGTCGTAGTTGGAAACATGGGTTCAGACGAGCGCATCAACTACACGGTACTTGGTGACAACGTAAACCTTGCAAGCCGTCTTGAAGGAATCAACAAGTACTACGGAACCGAAATCATAATCAGCGCAACCACCCACGACCTTGTAAAAGATGATTTTGAATTCCGCATGCTGGACAAGATAACCGTAAAGGGAAAGACCCAGCCTCTCTTTATCTACGAACTCCTTGCGGAAAAAGGAAAGCTTAACCAGAACCTCATAAAGATATACAACGCCTACGAACGCGGACTTCTCTACTACTTTGACGGTGACTGGGACAACTGCATCAAGTACATGACTGCCGTAAGAAAACACATGAACGACAAAGCAGCCCTTGTAATCATGGAAAGAGCAGAAAGCTTCAAGCAAAATCCTCCAGAAAATTGGGACGGTGTATATGCATTCGACAGAAAATAAAAGAAAGGCAATCGGCATAGTAGGCGGAATGGGTCCCTATGCCGGACTCGATTTGGAACGCAAAGTCTTTGACAGCGTAAATGCCTCTAGCGACCAGGACTTTCCTGATGTAATGATGATATCCGCATCCCGCTTAATTCCCGACCGCTCCTACTACATCCTGCATCCCGACACGGAAAACCCCTGCATAGGAATAAGCTACTGCGTAAAAAAACTGGCAGACATGGGGGCAACACACGTCGCAATTCCCTGCAACACCGCCCACTCGCCAATAATACTCAACCAGGTAAAACGCTTTATAGAAGTAAACGGAATCCAAGTTACCCTCATGAACATTGTGGAAGAAACATTTAAATGGGTAAAAGAAAACATCCCCGCAAAAAAAATCGTGCTCTACGCAACCCAGGGAACCTATTACTCAAAAGTTTACAACACCTTCTTTGACTCACAGAAAAACGAGCAGGGACAAAGCGAATACACAATCGTTGAACCGGAAGCAAACGACAAGGAACTAATCTGGAATGCAATCTACAGCCGCGACTACGGAATCAAGGCCTTCTCAAACCCAATCCAAAATCAGGCAATAGAAAACTTCCGTGTAGTAACGGAAAAAATGTATGCCCAAGGCTACGACACCTTCATCATGGGCTGCACGGAAATTCCTCTCGCAATGGGCCGCCTTAGAATGCCAATCACAAAAATTGACCCCGCAAAAATAATGGCCCAGGCCCTTGTAAAAGCCGTCTGCCCCGAACGCCTAAGAATCTTCTAAATAAAAAAATCCGGCAGGGTTAGCTACCGGATTTGTGTAGAAAAGAGCATCATGCCAAGGGGTTATTCGTAGCGCTGCTCTGCGTGGCTGTTTGCCTTGTATACCTCAGGATCCGTTGGTATTGAAATTCCAGCAGCCGGGTTTTCGTATGGAGTAAACTCTACGATGTAGTAATGTACATTCCACCTATCCTGAGTACCAGTACCATTTGACGCATCGTTCCAAACATAGCGACCTGTATACTGGAGGTAAAGTTCTTTTTCCGTGTCACTGTTATCCTTTCCAGAGCGATTGCCATTATCTTGGTTGTTCGGCTCATAATCATCTGAATAAGCCCTTGCAATACCGTTTTTCCTACAGTCTACCGGGTTTGACCAC
>JAILHV010000124.1 GCA_024695625.1 Treponema sp. | reverse complement strand
TGCCGGTGGCCATGGCGTGGGTGCCATACCCGTTCCCATCCCGAACACGGAAGTCAAGCCCCACAGCGCCGATGATAGTGGCCCTGCGCCGCGAAAGTAGGAGGCCGCCGGCTTTTTTTTATATTTATATAAAAGAAAATTGGCATTGGAGAGTTTTTATGTGCCTTAAGAGTCTTTTCTAAAGGACTCTTATATAGAGTTTGAAGTTTGAAAATTCAAATGCTGGAGTTTTGCTTCCAGCTATTTTAATGATACGGTATTTTATGCCGGTGACCATGGCGTGGGTGCCATACCCGTTCCCATCCCGAACACGGAAGTCAAGCCCCACAGTGCCGATGATAGTGGCTTTGCGCTGCGAAAGTAGGAGGTCGCCGGCTTTTTTTTATTTATCCTGCCTATATCTAATCTGCTAAAGCACCATCTGAATTTAATTGTTTCAACTGCATTCGGCAATTCCGAAAATCTTGCTTTTGAAGCAAATGGCTTGCATGTGCGCTCTTGAAGCCTGTTTGTGTGAAGGCAGTTCATAAGGAGTGAACTGGTTAAGGTCTAGTTTTTTATGTAGCGATGTTTTCTGAGGAATGATTGGGGCTTTTTAGCAAAAAAAACGGCACCGCTTGTTTTGCAGTGCCGTTGCTTGAAAGAAAACCTTGTTATGAAAGCTTGAACTTGTTGATGTTCTTGGAAAGTTCCTCCATATCCTTGGAGTTGTGGACGGAGGCTGCGTTTACGGCCTTTACGGAGGAGAGAATTTCGTCCGTGCCGGTTGACATCTGAATCATCGTGTTGTCGATTTCTGCACTGTTCTTGCCAAGCTTTTCCATTTCTGCAACAATCTGCTTTCCGGAGTTGAGCATTTCCTTTGCACCATCACGAACCGTGATTGTGCTTTCGTTGATGCTTTCCATGGCTCCCAGAACCTGTGTAGAGCCTGCGCTCTGTTCGTTCATGGCACTCATAACGACCTGTTCCTGATCCTTTACTGTCTGGGTCAGTGTAAAGATGTCTGCAAACTGCTTCTGCAAAATCTTGATGCTTGAAGAAACGCTCTTAATGACTTCGCTAAGGCTCTGCAAGCTGCCCGTGATGTTCTTACCCTGGTTGTTACTCTGTTCAGCGAGCTTACGGATTTCGTCTGCAACGACCGCAAAACCCTTACCGGCTTCTCCGGCATGGGCTGCTTCGATAGCGGCGTTCATAGCCAGAAGGTTTGTCTGTTCAGCGATGTTCTGAATGATGTTTGAGGCATCCATAAGGCCCGTTGATTCGCGTACGATCTTGTCGGACATTGTTGCGGTGTTTTCTACGTTCTTCTGACCGATGTTTGACGCGTTAAAGAGCTGGGTTACTGCTTCCTGGTTCTTGCCGAGGATTGAAGAAACGCTCTGTATGTTTGCAACCATCTGGCGGACAGCGGCTGAACTTTCCTCTACTGCGGCAGACTGCTGGGAAACCTGTTCATTGAGGTTTTCGATTTCCTTCATCATGTTTTTTACAATCTGCGTGTTCTTGTCGGAAGAACGTGCCTGGTCTGTGATTCTGTCTTTAACCGAGTTGATGTTGTTTACAATCTGTTCAACGCTGCTTGACGTACGGGTCATGCTGGAGTTGAGGTTGTTTGCGGTTTTTGCCGAGTTGCCTATGTTTTCCTGTACACCGTAGAGCAAATCCTTGGTCTGCATGTAGAATGCGTTGAGGTGGTTGATGAGAAGACCGAATTCATCGCGGCTGATTACCGGCAGGCGGCTTACCGTATAGTCTCCGTTTTCCAGGCTACCACTGAAGCGGCTTACGTGGTCGATGCGTTCTACAAGGCCCTTCGCAATCATGACAAAGTCCATGATAACGACTACGAAGCTGAATATTGATATTGGAAGCTGGGTTGTAAAGAAAAGCTGCCTTATGCTCAATTCTGCGTTTCCCTTCATGAATATTGGGGAGAATGCAAGAAGGAGGGTTCCTGCAATACCAAAGCCTGCTACAAGTACGTTGCGGCTAAGGATTGTGAATTTGAGGTGCTCTACTCCGAAGGGGAGGAAGGAAAGCCAGTGTTCCCAGGATTCAATCCACTTTATGTAGAACAAAAGCGAGAAGAGGAAGACTGTTCCCGTGTAGAGGCAGAGAAAGGCAACTGTTTCGTAGCTGTCTATGCCGTGTGAGCGGGCTGAAATACCCAAAAGAACCGGGTAGAGGACACATGCTGCAAAGAGGTCTCCGATGAAAAGGGTCGGAAGCTTGTTTACGGCCTTGTTTGCTTCATGAATGGAGTCTTGTGTGCCGTCGTAAAGGTGAATCTTGTTTACCGTGCGGCGCATCAATATATAGAAGGAAGATATATATACTATGTCGAAGAGTAGGACAAAGGGTGAGAGGTGCAAAAGGAAGAAGTTTGCTATTGTAAAGGTTTTGTTGTAGGCACCGTATCCCGTGGACCAAAGGAGAGGGAAAAGGCTTGTAAGCCAGTACATGACGAATACTTTTTTTGGAATTTCAGGAATTTGAAATTTTTCGGTTTTTTCATTCATTTGTAAGAAACGCTCCTGCTTTTTTGTTTTAATCGTATCATTTTAACATCTGCAAAAAAAAGCAGAGAAAATGGATTTTTATAGACTATCAAACTAGAATTTATCACACAAAATTAAGGTTGTCAACTTTTGCAAGCTGAAACTGTAGAAGGTGAGTGCAAATCTGAATGAAACTTAGTAAGCATTAATATAAAACACGGTAGGCTTTCATTCCCGCCGGGAACCACGCCGAAACTCCATGATGCGCGGTAATAGGTGTCTAACTCCCTGCAGGGCTTGAAGCTACGCTGCCGGGGGCGTACCGCGCAAAATGGGGTTTCGGCACGAACCCCGGCTCCATTCCAGCCTACCTACACTTTTACCGCATAGTGCAGTTTTTGTTTGCGAACATCACTTGATTTCAACTCTGGAGGGGAGCATAGGAAAAATAAAAGAAACTGATTTTCTTTTGGCTTAAGTGTGCTGCGATTGAGAATTTATGTTAACGAAAACTGATGGCACTTTTGCAAGCTGAAATGCTGTGTTTTGCGGTGATATGGGGGCTGACCGGGGTACTTGGGAAGAAGCCTACGCCCGATTGGAAGGGTTGCCGCAGGCAAGACCGCCGTAAGGCGGGCCGGAGCGATAGCGGAGCCCTGGAAAGCGGGTAAAAATTGCATCCCTGCAATTTATACCCGTGAATTTTCTTCGAAAACTCACCCATGTAACCGCAAAGACATGACGCGCCCTCCATGGCGCTGCTTTTTTGACATTGGTATAAATTGCAGGGATCTGGACGGGCGGTAGGCCCGGACACAGTTTTTACTGGGCATACCGTCCGTATTAGAAGAAAGAATCAGACTTTGAACTGGTCAAGCTGGGTTCCTATGTTGCTGATTGATTCGTCCATCTGCTTTGAGAGGGCTGCAAGCTTTTCTCCTGTCTGGGTAATCGTCATGGCACCGGAAGACATGTCGTCCATTCCGTGCTGGAGGTCCTTTGCGGCGTTCTTGAGCTTGGCGATTTCTTCGAGGATTGCGTTGTTGCCGCTTTCCATTTCTGCGGAGGCGCTCTTTACTTCGTTTGAGTTGTCGTTGAGGATTCCGAGCGATTCGTTGATTTGCCTTGAACCGTTCTTCTGTTCCTGCATGGCGCTGGTGATTTGGTCTACCAGGAGGTGGGTGGAGGAGATGTCCTGTGAGAGTGAGTTGAGCATTTCACGGGATTCCTGTGATACGGTTACGATGTCTGCAACTGCGCCCTGGATGTTCTGCAGCTGGTTACCGATTGTCTTTGACTGTGATGATGAGTTTTCGGAAAGCTTACGGATTTCGTCTGCAACGACGCTGAAGCCTTTTCCTGCCTCTCCCGCGTGGGCTGCTTCGATTGCGGCGTTCATGGCGAGGAGGTTTGTCTGTTCAGCTATGGAAGATATGATTTTGTTTGCATCCTGAAGCATCTGGGACTGTTCCTGAATCTTAAGGATTCTGTTGTTAACGTCTTCCTGCTTTCTTACGCCGTTCTGGGTCTTGTCCTGGAGGCCGGCGAATGACTTTGAAAGGTGGGTTACGGATACGTTTACGCTGTCTATGTTGCCGACCATCTGGGCTACCGCTGCGGAAGCCTGACTTACGCTGTTTGACTGGGTGTTAATCATTGAGCCCAGGGAGTTGATGTTGGTGCTTATTTCGCTTACGGTTCCTGCCGTTCCTTCTACGCTGCCTGTCTGGGCTGTGATGCTCTGGCCCATGTTGCTGATGATTTGGCTTATCTGGGAGATGGCGTTGGTTGTGTCCTGGGTACAAGACTTTAGGTTGCGTCCTGTGTTGTCCAGTTCGTTCCTTGCGTTTTTAACTTCGCCTACGATTTCCTGCAGCTTTCTGATGAAGCCGTTTACGCTGTCTACAACTTCGTCAAAAATCTTGAAGAGTGAGCGGGCCGGCTTTTTGATGCGCTTTGTAAGGTCTGCGTTGCCTGATGAAAGTTCGTCGATTGCGTCTTTTAGAACCCTCATCTGGGTGATTATGTTTACGATTGCGAGTGTGAGCGCGACGATTACCGCTATTACAAGCAGGGCCTGGATGAGGGAGCTGTATGCGTTCTTCCAGAATTCCACGTGGGTGTAGGGGACGAAAAGAACCATGTGCCAGTTTACGAGTTCGATAGGGGCAAGAACGTAGTTTCCTTCCAAGCGGGTATGGTTTGTGCATGTCTTTGGAACGTTGTCTATGACTTGTAGGGAAGGAAGCTTGTCCGTTACCTTGATTTTGTCCTTAAGGATTGATTCGTCGGCTGCACCAGTTATTTCCAGAAGGTCGTTGTAGAGGTACATCTCTATGTTTTCGTCAAGGCCTGCGTACATTGTGCGGATGAAGTCTGTAAGGGGAACTCCTGTTCCTACTATACCAATCGGATTGTGGTCCTTGTCTCGTACAACTGCGTTGAGCCAGAGCATTGTTGTTCCCAGGTTGGGGTTGTAGTTGATGTTGAAGTTGTATTCTTCTGTTTCGTACATGGTCATGTTGAACCAGTATTCGTTGGGGTCGTTGGGGTCTACAATGTAGGAGAATTTCATTCCGCTCCAGAATTCCATGTTTTTCTTGGAAATCCAGAAGACGCTTTTGCTTAGGAAGGAGTCGGAAAAGGCCTCAAAGTCTCTGAATGCGCTCTTGCGTATTTCTTCGTCGTCGGGGTTCTTCATGAATTCCACGATGGAAGGGGACTTCATCATCTGTCTTACGAGAACCAGCTGGCTGTTCATGCTGGCATTGAATTCCAGGGTTTTGATTTCTACGTGCCTTTCCATTAAGGTGTTTTCGGTGCGGATAAAGTTTCTTTTTGCCTGTATGTTGACGAAAACTAATGCAATAACAATTGCCGCAAGTGTGCCAAAGACGACGTAGATGACTTTTGAATTCTTTTTCTTCATGTTCTGCTCCATTGTAAAATTTACTACTTTCTTTACTATTTGATGGCATCAAGAAGCTTTATGCATAGCAGTGGGGGTTGGATTCCTTTTTGTGCCATGGAGCGCCGGGTTTTTAGCCCTACGCACGAATAAACCGAATCTCCCAAAATTATTTTATAGTCCAAAATGTGAATTTTCAAGAAAATTATAAGAAAATTAGTTTTTTTTTCCGAAATTTTATGGAATTTTTGTCTTCGGATTTAAGAGTTAAGTTTATTTAAATAAGCTTTAGTAAAATTTAAGGTTCGGGGGTGGCGGGGACAGCTTTTACGCGGCCCTTCGAGAGCCTCAGGGACCACCCTTCGAGAGCCTCAGGGACCGCCCTCCATGGTGCTATCTGTTTGCAGAGAAAAATGGCAAGCGTTCTTTGGGACGCGGATGTTTTGCAGGAAAAAGTGCCGCAAAAAGAAAAAGAGGCTAAAGCTGGGAAAGGGAGCCTGCTATGCTGTATGCCCTGTCTCCGAACTTTTCTATCTGGCGGACAAGGTCTATGTAGAGGAGCTCGGTCTTTACGTCTGCACCAGCCTCGAGCTTCTTGCGGGCAACTTTCTTTAGGTTGTGGCGGAATACGTCTATCTGGCTTTCTATTTCCTTTGCAATGAGGAGCTTGTCGTGGTCGAGGTGCTTGTTTATGTTGTCGCGGATAAAGTACATAATCTGGCGGGCAAGGTCCAGGTAGGGGTCAAGCCTGTCCATGTCTTCCTGGGCAAATTTCATGTCCTTTTTGACGGACTTTTGCAGGAGTAGGGCAACGTTGTAGCAGTCGTCGGTCATTTCTTCAAGGTCGTCAACTATTAGCTGCATTATGCTAAGGCTGTCCTTCTGCTGCAGGCTTAGCGGAAGGCGGGAACAGTTGATGATGTATTTTGTGAGCTGCTCCTTCATCTGGTCTGCAAAGTCTTCCTGGTCGGTAAGCTCTTCCATGTGGTTTGCAATAAAGGCTACGCTTCTGTCTTTGAATCCTGCCGCAACACCTTCGAACATCTTTGTTACGAGAAGGGTCATGTCCTGTATTTCTTTTTCTGCGCGGATTATGTAGGATGCTGCGTTTTCCCTTCCGCCAGTCTCGCTGAATTCCAGGGTGTAGGTCTTTGGCGTAAGGCCTTCATTGTTGTCTTTTATGAGTGCCGTGGCAAGGGCTGCAATCTGTCTGGTGAAGGGGAGGCAGAGTATTGATGTTATTGTTTTTAGGACCGTGTGGAGGGTTGCTATGTGCCAGGTGATTTTTTCTGTTGGGCTTCCCGGTACCAGGTGGTCAATTAAGTCCAGGAAGGGGTTGAAGAATATGCAGGCAAGAACTACTGTTGCCACGTTGAAGAGGACGTGGACCAAAGCCGTGCGCTTGGCGTTTGCGCTTGAGTTCATTGCGGCCATGATTGCGTCTATTGTTGAGCCTATGTTGCTTCCTATTACAAGTGCCGCTGCGAATTCCCAGTTTACAAGGTGGTTGTAGGCCATGGTGATTACGATTGCGCTTTCTGCGGAAGATGAATGGATTAGGGCTGTGATTATTATGCCAACTATTACGCCAATCAGTATGGAAAGGATGCCCATGTTGCCAAACTTTGTCAGGAAGTTGAGCGTTCCCTTTTCCGGGCTTATTGCGGAGGAAAGCCAGCTTAGGCCTATGAAGAGCATGCCGAAGCCCATGATTGCCTGTCCGAGGGGACCCTTGTTTACTTTTTTGGATGAATATAAGAAGTAGCCAAGGCCGAATATTGGTATTGCAAAGGCCGCTATGCTAAAGCTGAAGCCGAAGAGGACGACAATCCAGGCTGTAATCGTGGTTCCTATGTTTGCGCCCAGGGTTACGCCCACGGACTGCTGCAATGTCATAAGTCCTGCGTTTACGAATGAAACTTCCATGGCTGTGGTTGCCCCGGACGACTGGATGATTATGGTAAGAAGGAAGCCGGTTATAAAGCCCGTGAATCGGTTGCCGGTCATAAAACCAAGGGCTTTTTGAAGGCCTGCACCCGCGCTTTTCTGAATACCATCGCTCATCATCTTCATGCCGTAAAGCAGAAAAGCAAGGCTACCCAATAACTGTATAATTGTTCCTAGAAGTTCCATGGCTTGGATTATACACGGAAAGGCGCATAAAAATCAATTGAGGGGGACTTTGCTCAGGGCTTTGAGAGGGACTTTGCGCCCAATTTTTATCTTGACATTTTGGACAAAAATGTCAATAATAAGGGAAATTTTATTGGCCCGCGTGCTTGATTGGAAGGTGTTTTGCGAGGTTTTGCAGGGCTTTGGAGGACAAGATGAATCTGTTGAATAGGTTTACTGACTGCGATTTGGATGCAGACTACGATGAAGTAAAAAAGAATTTTTCGCTTAAAATACCCGCAAATTTTAACTTTTCATACGACGTAATAGATGTTTATGCCAAGGAAGAGCCTAACAAGCAGGCCATGGTCTGGTGCGACGACGAGGGAGGGGAAAAATTCTTCTCTTTTAAGGACATTTCCGACATGTCAAAGAAAACCGCCAACTTTTTTGTTCAGCAGGGAATTAAGAAAGGCGACAGGGTAATGCTTTTCCTGCGCCGCCGCTACGAGTTCTGGTGGATTGTTCCCGCCCTGCACAGGATTGGCGCAATTGTAATTCCTGCTACGACCCAGCTTTTAAAGCACGACATTGTTTACCGCAACAACGCCGCAGACATAAAGATGATTGTTGCCCTGGACAATAAGCAGATAGAAGAAGAAATTGAAGCTGCTTTGCCAGAGTCTCCAACCGTAGAAAAGCTTGTGACTGTTTCTGGCCCAAGGGAAGGCTGGGTGGATTTTCATGCAGAACTGGAAAAGCAGTCTGCGGAATTTGACCGTCCTACAGGAGAAGCTGCCACCTGCAACGAAGACCCCATGCTCATTTACTTTACGAGCGGAACTTCCGGCTACCCAAAGATGGTTGCCCACAACTTTTTGTATCCGCTTGGACACATCATTACTGCAAAGTATTGGCAGCGCGTTATAGACGGAGGCCTTCACTGCAGCGTTGCGGAAACAGGCTGGGGAAAGGCTGTCTGGGGAAAGCTCTACGGCCAGTGGATTTCCGGTTCTTCGGTCTTTGTTTATGACCTTTTGGGCTTTACTCCAAACCTCTTCTTTTCCAAGATCGCAAAGTACAAGGTTACAACCCTTTGCGCACCGCCTTCTGCATACCGCTTCCTTATAAGGCAGGATTTGTCCAAGTATAACCTTTCAAACCTCACTTATTTTGTTACGGCAGGAGAGGCTCTTAACGATGAAGTCTTTAAGAAATTCCTTGAAAAAACAGGCCACGAGATGAGGGAAGGCTACGGTCAGACGGAAACAACCCTTGCGGCAGGAACCTTCCCCGGCATGAAGGTAAAGCCAGGTTCAATGGGTAAGGCTGCCCCCGGATTTGACCTTGAGATTGTGGACGAA
>JAILHV010000122.1 GCA_024695625.1 Treponema sp. | reverse complement strand
CCGCCAGCCCTGTCTTCCCTTTCAAAAACAGTTACGCTGTGTCCGCGGCGGTTAAGCCAGTCTGCAACGGCAAGTCCGCTTGGCCCTGAACCAATTACGGCAACCTTTTTTCCGCTGCGTGTCTTTGGAACTTCCGGCTTCATGTAACCTGTTGCAAATGCCTTTTCTATAATAAAAAGCTCATTGTCGTGAACGGTAACCGCATCTTCTCCAACAACGGGACTTCCGCAGTTGCATGCCTTTTCGCAGAGGGCTGGGCAAACGCGTCCTGTAAATTCTGGGAAGCTAGAAGTTTTTAAAAGCCTCCATGCAGCCATGTCAAACTGTCCGTTGTAGAGAGCGTCATTCCATTCCGGTATGTAGTTGTGAAGAGGACAGCCTGTAACCATTCCCTTTAGCTTAAGGGCAGCACCGCACATTGGAACACCGCAGTTCATGCAGCGTGCAGCCTGTTCGCGTCTGGCCTTTTCATCAAGCTTGGGATGAAATTCCTTAAAGTTTGCAATGCGCTCCAAAGGAGAAATGCTTGCGTTTTCTACTCTTTTATATTCCATGAATCCTGTTGGTTTTGCCATTTTAATTCCTCCTAAGCCGTGCACTTTCTGAAAGCTGCAAGTACCGCATCTTCGTGCTCAGAACCACTCTTTTCCTGAGCTGCAATTTCCTTCATTATCTTTAGGTAGTCATTAGGAATGATTTTCTTGAAGGCTTTGCGGTAATGGTTCCAGTTGTCAAGAATAGACTTTGCGCGGACACTTCCTGTTTCTGCAAAGTGTTGTTCAATCAGAGAATGAAGCTTGTCTTCATCTGATGTTGATGAAGGAAGAGTTGTTGTCTCGTCATCAAGGGCATACATCTTTACAAGCTCGTGGTTAAGCCTCTTGTACAAGTCATGCTTTTCATCAAGCACGTAGGCCACACCGCCGCTCATTCCTGCACAGAGGTTCTTTCCTGTTCCGCCAAGGATTACAGCCATTCCGTCTGTCATATATTCAAGGCCGTGGTCTCCGCATCCTTCCGCAACAACTGTGGCACCGGAATTTCTTACGCAGAACCTTTCTCCTGCAACACCGTTAATAAATGCAGTTCCGCTGGTTGCACCAAAGAGGGCAACGTTTCCTACGATAATATTTTTGTCCGCATCTCCTTCAAAAGCATCAGGCTTTTTGATTACAAGCTTTCCTCCGCTCAAGCCCTTGCCAAAAGCGTCGTTTGCATCGCCTTCAAGCCTAAGGGTAAGCCCCTTTGGAATAAAGGCACCGAAGCTCTGTCCAGCCCCGCCCCTAAAGTTTACGCGGTAAGTGTCGTCATTAAGACTGTTGCCAAACTTCTTCTGTATCTCGCTTCCAAGAATAGTTCCCACAGTACGGTCTGTTGACTGTATGTTGATATAATCTTTTTCTCCGCTTCCTGCATTGGCATTCTTTTCAAAATCAGGAAGGAGCTTTGTAAGGTCGATTCTTTTTTCAAGCTCAAAGTTAAAGAGTGAGCGGTCCTTTTTCCAACCGCAAGCTTCTTCTTTATTAGCTTCTGAGTTTGCAAGAACGCGGCTCATGTTCACAAGGCCTGCCCTCTTGAATCCCTGCTTGTCCTTAAGCTTTAGCAAATCGGTGCGGCCACAAAGTTCTTCTACAGAGCGCACTCCAAGTTTTGCCATAATCTCCCGCATTTCCTGGGCGATAAACTTCATGAAGTTTTCAACATACTCAGGCTTTCCCGGGAACTTTGCACGGAGTTTTTCGTTCTGGGTGGCAACGCCAAAAGGACATGTGTCCAGCTGGCAAACACGCATCATTGAACAGCCCATAGAAATAAGAGGTGCCGTTGCAAAACCAAATTCCTCTGCGCCAAGCAAAGCGGCAATAACAACGTCCCGTCCGCTCATAAGCTTACCGTCTGTTTCCAAAACAACGCGTCCGCGAAGTCCATTCTGAATAAGTGTCTGGTGGGTTTCTGCAAGGCCAAGCTCCCAAGGCAATCCAGCATGGTGAATTGAACTTATTGGGGCAGCTCCTGTTCCGCCGTCGTGTCCGCTAATCAAAATTACCTGTGCTCCAGCCTTTGCAACACCGGCAGCGATTGTGCCAACGCCAGCTTCACTAACAAGCTTTACGCTTATTCTTGCCTGGCGGTTTGCATTCTTTAAGTCGTAGATAAGCTGGGCCAAATCCTCTATAGAATAAATGTCGTGGTGCGGTGGCGGAGAAATGAGTGCTACACCCGGAGTTGCATAGCGTGTCTTTGCAATCCAAGGATAAACTTTTTTACCGGGGAGGTGTCCTCC
>JAILHV010000100.1 GCA_024695625.1 Treponema sp. | reverse complement strand
TATGGTGAGATAGAGAGCGTACTCAAGAACCTTTTGCAGGAACAGGTAAGCATCCGCAACATGGTTGTAATTCTGGAAACTCTCGCCAACTTTGCTCCTATTACCAAAGATCCGTGGATTCTTACGGAAAAAGTAAGAGAGGCCCTTGGTGCACAGATTTGTCTCCAGTATGCGGATGATGATCATGTGCTTCACGTTATGCGCCTTTCACAGAACCTTGCCCAGAGTATTGTTGAGCATCAGGTCATGCAGCCTGGACAAAAGCCTTTCGTTGCCTTTGATCCTGTTGACGGCCGTAAATATATAGAAACTATGAGCTCATCTTTTGCTGCAGTAAGCGAAAGAAATTATCTGCCGATTGTACTTTGCCCGGATCAGGTCCGTCTTCTTGTTCATTCTTCTACTGAACGGGAGATTCCGGGTCTTGTTTGCATTTCGGTAAGTGAGGTTATGGCTGCCGGTTCAGGAATAAAAGTAGAAACAATTGGAGACATCGATGTACAAGACTGAAAAAATTGGAAGCACTCAAATGGAGATAGAAGGACCTTCTCTTGAATGGATAAAGAACCGGCTCCAGAGAGAGTACGGCGACATGTACCAGATTCTCAACTATAAAACTACTCTCAAGGGTGGTCTTTTCGGTTTTTTTCAGAAGGAAATTGTAAATGCCAACTATGTTGTTGAAGATTCGTTCAACAGGTACAATTCAGTCCCTGATCCACTAAAGAAAATGCCATATTCCGGCGGGGCAGACTATTCTCAATACCAGAGGACCCAGCCTTATCCTCAGAAAACAGACTACATGCCTTATGCGGCAAGGGAAGTTCCCGTAAAAACCGGCATGGCAGATTCAAACCAGAACAGTTTTACCGCCAAACGCGATGAAATTCTACAGGCTTTGGGTAACGGTAATGTAACCAGTATGCTCCAGGTGGCTCAGCTTACGAAGCAGCTGGAAAAGCTTGATGAAAAAATCGATTCAATTTCACAGGCCCAGGCCGCATCCCAGGGCGATGAGAATGCTACTATCCAGAAGATAAATGACCTTCTTGTTCAGAATGAATTTACCCAGAACTACATCCGCAAAATGGATGATAAAATCCGCAGGGAATTCAATCTGGAGGACTTGGAAGATTTTGACCGTGTTCAGGACAGCGTAATAGACTGGATTGGGGAGACAATCACTATAGCTCCCAAATTCGTTTCAAAAGGAAAGTTTGCGCATGTAATAGTCGTTGTAGGTCCAACCGGTGTCGGAAAGACTACAACTATTGCCCGTATGGCGGCAAAGCTCCGCAAGGTTGCCCAGTCAAAGAAGCTTCCGGCTCCTTCTATAAAGATGATAACTATGGACACTTGGCGCGTTGGTGCTTTTGAGCAGCTTAAGCACTATGGCGATGCAATAGAAATTGACGTTGATAAGGCGGAAAGTGCGGAGGATCTTAAGTCGCTTTTTGATTCATACAAGAACAGCATGGATTTTGTTCTTATTGATACAAGCGGATACAGTCCCAACGACTACGAGAATATAGCAAAGATGCGCTCTATGCTCGATGTTAAGGGTATGCAGCCGGACATTTATCTTGCTGTTGCTGCTAGCACTAAGGCCAGCGACCTTGAAAAAATCATCAGGAACTACGAATCTTTTGACTTCCGTAGCGTGATTGTAACAAAATGTGATGAAACTTCTGCGTACGGAAACGTCATCAGTATTCTTAGCGAAAAGAACAAGCAGATTTCAATGATAACTGACGGACAGCAGGTTTTACATTCGTTAAAGCGTGCAAGCCCGGTGCTTTTCCTAAGGCAACTTATAGGGTTCCAGGTGAACAAGGACAAGATTGTAAAGAAATTTGGGTCCGAGAATGAAGAAGAGTAAAGTCTTGCGTATCTTATGCGTCAAGAAGTCTATTTTAAGTAATGTGTGGTGTTGATTATGGGAATGGAAGAACAGGCAAACGAGCTTCGTGCCATGATGGGGAACGGTGATCCCCATAAGACAAGAATTATTGCAATAACAAGCGGCAAGGGCGGTGTAGGCAAGACGAATGTCGCCGTTAACATGGCTATCGCTTATGCAGAAATAGGCAAGCGCGTAATTCTGATTGACGGCGATATGGGTATGGCTAATGTCAATGTCTTGCTTAATATAGTGCCCCGCTACAATTTGCTTCAGGTTATTAACCGCCAGAAGAAAATGAGCGAGATAATTCTGGACACGGAATTCGGCATAAAATTCATCGCCGGTGCAAACGGATTTTCCAAAATTGCCAACCTGTCCAAGGAAGAGCTTGACTATTTTACAAAGGAATTCCTGTCGCTTTCCAATGCAGACATAATAATCATAGACACGGGTGCCGGTATTGCAAACAACGTTCTTCAGTTTGTAGCCGCAGCAGATGAGGTTTATGTCGTTACCACACCGGAGCCTACTGCTATAACAGATGCCTATGGTATCATAAAGATTATTTCCACCGAGCTTGTGGACAGGGAAAGCAACATAAAGCTGCTCGTAAACCGCGTCCATTCTGCGGATGAGGGAAAGCGCATATCAGAGCGCATAATTACTATTGTTGGTCAGTTCCTTAATTATAAGGTTGACTATATAGGTTTTGTTTATGAGGATTCTGTGGTTCAGACTGCAGTTATCCGCCAAAAGCCCTTTATTGTGGTTAATCCTACTTCAAGGCCGTCTGTATGCATCAAGCACATAGTCGGCAGAATAGAGAAAACGGAGAACAACGCGTCTGTCGGTGTTCAGAATTTCTTGAAGAAATTTGTTGTAGGCGGAAAGAAAAAAAGGTAAATAGCGTTTAAATTATTCTGAATTTGCAAGTTCAACTTGACCGGAATGAAATTTTGACGTAATCTTATATATATAAGCGGAGGAATGGTTTATGCTCACTCCAAAAAAGATAGCATTTCCGGCAGCTGCGGGTTTTGTTATTTCTTTTGTAATTAGTTTGATCTTTGCACATAGTCTTTTTTGGTCTCTTATAAGGGGGCTTGTTTTCGGTGTAGTTTTTGCCCTTGTGTTCCTTCTTGTTGATTTTTTGTTCAGCACATTTTTGGAGCAAACGGCAGACGTTGAAGTTTCTGCGGTAAAAAAGCCTTCCTCTTTGGGTAACAAGGTTGATATCGTCAT
>JAILHV010000087.1 GCA_024695625.1 Treponema sp. | reverse complement strand
TTTTCCACACCAAGAATCAGGATTGAACCCATGAGCGGCGGGCTTACGCGGCTACCTGTTACGGCCATGCGGATTGGCATCATAAAGTCGCCAAGCTTAATGCCAAGTTCCTCTGCACACTGCTTTGCAAGGGCTTCGCTTGCCTCGTGGTCAAGGGACGGAAGCTGCTTTACAAAATCCTTTGCCTTTTCAAGAACAGCCTTTGTCTTTTCCTCGTCAAGCTTTTTTGGAATGATGTCTGTCTTTGGAGGAACAGCAGGTTCTGTAAAGAGGAAGTGAACCATTTCTGCCGCATCGGTAAGGAAGTGGAGTCTTTCCTTTATAAGAGGCATAAGCTTTAGAAGGGCAGCCTTTACATCTGCACTGGACATGCCCATGCTCTTGTCTACGCAAACAGGTTCACCGTCTTCTCCCAGTGCAAGGCCAGAATATTCAGGTCCAACCTTTGGCTTTGGCTGAGGATTGTCCGGGTTTATCTCTAGGGAAGCGTCTCCTGTTCCCGTGATGAAAGGAAGAGTCCACTTGTAAAGGTCTTCGTCGGAAAGCATTCTTATGTACTGGCCGTTGTACCATTCAAGCTTTTTGTAGTCAAAGACAGCAGGGGCTTTGTTCAAGTGCTCAAGCTTAAAGTTCTGGGCAAGTTCTTCCAAAGTGTAGAGGTCTTTGCCGTCTTCGTATGAGCAGCCCAAAAGTGCCACGTAGTTTACGATAGCCATTGGCAGGTAGCCTCTTGCGCGGAATTCATTCAGGGATGTAGAGCCGTGCCTTTTGCTAAGCTTTTTACCGTCGGAACCGTTTACCATTGGAAGGTGGCAGAATTCCGGATGTTCCCAGCCGAATGAGCGGTACATCTGCACGTGAAGCGGAGTGGAAGGAATCCATTCCTGGGCGCGCATTACGTGGCTTATGTGCATAAGGTGGTCGTCCACAATGTTTGCCAAGTGGTAGGTTGGGAAGCCGTCGCTCTTTAAGAGGACTGGGTCCGGGGAAATGTCTTCGTTCTTCCATTCAATGTCGCCAAGCAAATGGTCGTGGAAAAGGGTCTTTCCTTCCAGCGGAACCTTAAGGCGGATAACGTAGGGCTTTTTTGCGTCAAGGTTTGCCTTGATTTCTTCCGCGGTAAGATGGCGGCAGTTGCGGTCGTATCCCGGTGGCAGCTTGTTTTCTGTCTGAATCTTTCTTATGCGCTCAAGACGCTCGCTGTCGCAGAAGCAGTAGTAGGCTTCTCCTTTTTCCACGAGTTCCTGTGCGTATTTTTTGTAAAGCTCAAAGCGTTCGCTCTGAACATAGGGGCCGTATTCTCCGCCCTTTTCTCCGCCCTCGTCCCAGTCAATGCCAAGCCATGCCATTGTGTCGTAAAGGTTCTGGACGTATTTTTCGTCATAGCGCGTGCGGTCTGTGTCTTCCAGGCGCAAAATGAACTTGCCGTTTTTTGAGCGGGCAAAAAGATAGTTGAACAGTGCGGTGCGTACTCCGCCGATATGCTGCATTCCCGTAGGAGACGGCGCGTAACGTACTCTGACTTCATCGGACATATAATTTACCTCTGACTTATTATAGTAGAAAAATTGCTTACCCCAACTATACCGATTTTGGCCCACTTGGGCAAGTAAGGCATTTGTAAAGAAAGGCACCGTAAAGAAAGGCTCTTACAAAAGAACAGCAAAAAAAACTTGCAGATTTTTTAGATTCTATTTTGTAAGCAGACAGACACCCCACCAGCCTACGCCGCCATGGAGCCCCGACAGTACCGGCCGAAGGGCGGTATGAGCGCTAGCGAAGGGCGGAACGGCGGTGACGCAAAGAAACATCCGGTCGAATTAGCCAAGGCGCAAAATGGTAGAGCCAACAAAAACACCGTCCAGAAAAAAAAGAAGAAGCTTAATTTGCAACAATAAAAGCAGGTTTAGCCAAGAAGTTTTTTGGTCTTTTTGTACCAGGCAAAGTTTTCCGTGCGCTTTAGGTATTTGTAGAGGCGCAAATTTTCTTCCATTATATCAATGACTTTTTGGGTGGAAGAAGTGTCGCCACTTTTTGCAAAATGTTCTGCGCAGACGTAGCCCACGCGGAAGTTGCTTGTGTTGGTGAATATGTCCATGAGCTTTTCCCAGTCGCCTGAAAGCTGCAGGTCAAGGAGAACAAGATAGGCATTTTCCAGCTTATGCTTCTTTTTGAATTCGTCCATGAGGGCTTTTGCCGTGTCCGTCTTGCCCCAAAGGAAAAGGGCGTTTATCTTTTTTACAAGAAGGTCAGCGTCGTCCGAATAGGGCCCGGTCAGGCATGAGTCATAAAGTGCGATTGCCTCTTCAAAGCGTTCAAGGCTTACGTAGCAGTCGGCAAGTTTTGTGCGGTTTGCAATTGTGTCCTGCCTTTTTACGAGGGATTCCAGCTCGGAAAGCTTACGGCCGGGGTTAACGGCATCCGCAAGGTTTCGCCCCATTTTTCCCACAGCGTCGCTTGAAATAAGGTCCGGGATTATTTCCATGATGATGTATACGATTCCGCCAATATATGGAAGGAAAACGATTAGCCAGAGCCAGAGAAAGGGCTTGTGGTTTTTGATAATGTGAACGATTAGCAGCAGCTGAAGGATGTAGGGCAAGGCACCGATTAGATAATACAGCATGTTTTTTCCTCTGCTGACACTTTAGCGGAAATACCGTGTTTTAGCAAGCATTGGTCTAGATGCCAACTGCGTAAGCGCTTCCATCCCCGGCTGAAAACGCATCAAAAAGCAAGGGATTTAAATTTAAAATAGAAAATTATGAATAAAAATTGTGAATTGAATTTGGACGGTACTGCTTACAGCTCTACCAGTTTATTTTTTTGGCTAATCCGACAGAACAGGCATCTGCGCCACCGCCGTTTCGCCCTTCGCCTATTCGGTTCCATTGCCTTGCTAAAAGCAGCGCCAGGGGTTCACGCAGCGAAGCTTCCAGCGGGGCGCGTCATTTTTTTGCTGTAGAGATACGGTAAGTTTTCGTAGAAAACTTACGGGAACAAAATACCACGGAGGGGATTTTGTTTCCCGGGGCTCCACGGCGGCGTAGGTTTTTGTAAATTGCCTGCCTACGGTCATTCCTTATAAAAACAATTGTAGCCTGTTGCAAAAGTTGGCAAAATCCGCTATAGTAAGCTAATCCAGCCGGGCTGGTGGAATTGGTAGACACAAGGGACTTAAAATCCCTCGGCTAGTAATAGCTGTGCCAGTTCAAGTCTGGTGCCCGGCACTGGTTCAAGGTTCTGTTGGTGTGTCCGGCAGAACCTTTTTTATTTGTACGCATCAGCATCTTTGGAGGAAAACATACATGAAAAAGGCTATGCTCAAAAGAACAAGAAAGGCATTTTTTACAGCCGTAATGATTGCGGCAACTTTACCGGCAGGCCTTCTTTTTGGCTGCAAGAAGCAGGCAAAGGAAGCAAATCTGGAAAGCGGAAAGCCGGACGTGGCTCAGGAAAAAGAAGCGGAAGCAATCTTGAACCCAACCGGAAGCGTTGACTTTGAGGGGCAATTCAAAAATGGACTTTCCAACGTTACCCAGGACGGGCTTGCCTACTGCCTTGTCTATTCAGATGCAGGGGCGGGACACAGATACTACGACAGCTACTTTAGCCGCGACAAGGGCAAGACTTGGACAAAGGGTACTTTTTATGACGAGATAAACGGTGACAACACTCACATTGCAATGCAAGACGGAAGCATAGTGCTTTTTTCAAACCATTCACCCAGGGGCGAGACATACCCCAGTGCATTCAGGCTCTACCCCGAGGGCAAGGGCATCAAAAGCGAAGGGCTTGGCGATATTTTTGCAGGCGCAAAGCTTAAGGACGGAAGAGCTGTAGATTCGGGAATAGACGTAAACTATGAAGTTACCTACTTGGGAAAGGAGCGATTTCTTTTTCATTTTACGGACGCGCAGACTAAAGAAGACCTGGGAACAGTGGAGGTGTCTGTTCCTAAAGCCGGTTCTTTTTAGGGTAAAAAAGCCTGGGGCAGCGGATTTTTGCAAATTCAGGCACGGCAGGGATTGGAGGGGCGCGGAACGCGTTGCCCTAAGGCAATGGAGGCGAAGGCCGGAACCCCGGAAAGCCCACCCAAAATGCCTAGAAGTTCTTTTGCCCAACTTTTGGACAGCAGAAAAAAGCGCCGCAAAAAGAATCCAGGACAAAAACATAAAAAGGCAAGCCGTTTACTAAAAAGCTACTTTCTGCTATAATCCCTCTACAATCAAACCAAAAGAGGAGTTGCAAATGGCGTTTTTTTATGATGAACCTTCGCACACATTCGGCGAATACCTTTTAATCCCCGGCTACACTTCAGCAGACTGCATACCGGAACACGTGTCTTTAAGAACACCGGTAACCAGATTCAACAAGAAGGCGGGCGAAGAGTCAGACCTTTACATGAACATTCCAATGGTAAGCGCCGTAATGCAGTCAGTTTCAGACGACAAAATGGCCATTGCACTTGCACAGGAAGGCGGCATCAGCTTTATCTACGGCTCCCAGTCAATCGAAGACCAGGCCGCAATGGTTGCCCGCGTTAAAGCCTACAAGGCAGGATTTGTAACTTCGGACTCCAACATCCGCCCAGACCAGACGCTCGAAGACGTTATTGCCCTTATCAAAAAGACCGGACACTCAACAATCGCAGTAACCGCAGACGGTAGCGCCCACGGAAAGCTTGAAGGCATCATCACTGAGCGCGACTTCCGCATAGACCACGTAGACGCATCATCACCGGTAAGCAAATACATGACTCCATTCAAGGACCTTGTTACCGGAGAAGACGGAATCAGCCTAAAAGACGCAAACGACCTAATCTGGAAGCACAAGGTAAACCAGCTCCCTGTTATAGACAAAAACGGAAACCTTGTATCCCTCGTATTCCGCAAGGACTTTGACAGTGCGGCAGTACATCCGCTTGAACTCCACGACTCAAAGCACCGCTACATAGTAGGGGCTGGAATCAACACAAGGGACTACATGGACCGCGTACCAAAGCTGCTTGAGGCTGGTGTAGACGTGCTCTGTCTTGACTCTAGCGAAGGCTATTCTGAATGGCAGGCAAGGGCCCTCCACGACATCCACGAAAAGTTCGGGGCAAACGTAAAGGTTGGTGCCGGAAACGTTGTTGACCGCGAAGGCTTTATGTTCCTTGCAGAAAACGGAGCAGACTTTGTAAAGATTGGAATTGGCGGCGGTTCAATCTGCATCACGCGCGAACAGAAGGGTATTGGCCGCGGACAGGCAACAGCCACAATCGAAGTTGCAAAGGCCCGCGATGAATACTACGCAAAGACAGGCATCTACGTTCCAATCTGCTCAGACGGTGGAATCGTACACGACTACCACATTACACTGGCTCTTGCTATGGGCGCAGACTTTGTAATGCTTGGACGCTACTTTGCCCGCTTTGACGAATCCCCGACCAACAAGCTTGTTGTTAACGGCAACTACGTAAAGGAATACTGGGGCGAAGGAAGCAACCGCGCACGCAACTGGCAGCGCTATGACCTTGGCGGCAAAAAGACCATGGCTTTTGAGGAAGGCGTAGACAGTTACGTTCCATACGCAGGACACCTGCACGACGGTGTGGCCCTTACAATCAGCAAGGTTGTGCATACAATGTGCAACTGTGGCGCACTTTCAATTCCGGAACTTCAGCAGAAGGCAAAGCTTACACTTGTTTCTGCGGTAACAGTACAGGAAAGCGGTGCACACGACGTAACGGTAAAAGCTCCGTCAATCCACGCAGAATAATCT
>JAILHV010000084.1 GCA_024695625.1 Treponema sp. | reverse complement strand
AAAAAATACGGTCCAAAAAAGTATTCAGACCAATACTATTTTATAGCCAAATACGTTTTCGAAAAGGCCGCCTTTTTCTTCTATGGCAAGTTTTTCCAGGTTCAGGTTGTTGCGTCCCTTTACCCGGAATGTAATGCTGTCCTTTGCAAAGTTTATGGTAAAGTCTGCAAGGTGCTGCCTGTGGCTTCTGTCCAGGGCATCTGCTACGCGCAAGATGGACGTGAGTTTTAGCACCGTCATGCGGGTTTCCCTTGGGAGCAGTTTGAATTCTGCGTCGTCGGAAGGAAGCTTTGTGCCCTTGTGGTAGCGGGCAATCTGTGCAACGATGGAAATGTCGTCGCGGGAAAGGCCAAAGATTTCGCTGTTTTTGATGATGTATTCGCTGTGCAGGTTGTGGTTCCTTGCGCCAATGAACATTCCTGCGTCGTGCAAGATTGAAGCTATTTCCAAAAGAAGGCGGGTGTGGGCAGGTAGCCCCAGTTCCATCTGCATTGAGTCGTAGATGCGCAGTGCCATGCTGCGTACATATTCCGCGTGCTTTTCGTCCCCCTGGAATTTTCTTAGCAGTGCCGCCGCGCTTGCTGCTACTTGTGCGGAGAATTCCAGCTGGAGTTCTCCGGAAGGGTTTGCTATGTTTGTTATTATTACGCCTTCCCTAAGGGATGTTTCTGGTACGATGATGGAGCTTGCCCTTGTTAGCTGGATGAAATATTTGTATGTTAGCAGGGAAATTTTGAATGTCTGGGCATCCGAATAGTTCAGCTTGAATTTGGCAATTACTTCTTCTACGCTGTAGCGCTGGATTTCGTCTGCAAAGCGGTCAAAGTCTTCCCTCTGAATTTGCCAGAGGAAGGGGGTAATGGATTTTCCTGTAAAAAGGGCGGCAATTTTCATGTCTGTGCCGACTGCTATGAATTTTTTTACCTTGTCCAGGTTCATTTCCGCATTGAACTGGGACTTTGAGTTGCGGATGAATTCTTCGATATAACTGCGGGCGTCTTCTATTCCGCCTTTTATAGAACGGACCTGCTGCTCTATGATTACGGTTCCAAGCCTTATGCTGTGCGCTCCAACCATGCGGCCGTTTTCTATGAGCATCATTTCCGTAGTGCCGCCAGCAATTTCCAGTATGACGGAGTCGTCCTGCATTACGTCCTGGCCGTCTACAGTTGCGCCTTTTAGACATTCGGTTACGGCTATGTACATGAGGCGGTTTTCTTCCAGGCCGTCTATTACGCGTACGGTAAAGCCTGTCTTGATTTTGATTCTGTCAACAAAGGGGTCCCTGTTGGTGGATTCGCGGACTGCGCTGGTTCCAAGGACGATTGTGTCTTTTGGCTGGATGCCCCAGGATTTTAGCTGTTCTGCAAAGCGGCGGAGAATTTGCAGGCAGGAAATCATGGTTTCCCTGCTGATGACTCCGGATGTGAATACGTCACGCCCAATGTTTGCCGGGAGTTCGCTTCTGTCGAGGATATTGCGCTTTTTGTCTTCTGTGATTTCGACCACAAGCATGCGTATGCCTGTGGAGCCGATTTCTATAACAGCCTGCTGTTGCATCCTAGAGTTTGTCTATAAGCATGGAGCACTTTCCGGATGGGATTGGGAGCGTCTTCTTCTTTTGGTCAAGAATGTTGATTGTAAAGTAGTAGAGCTTTTCGCTTTCCATCTGGATTTCCCAACCGCGCGTACTTTTGTTGCTGAGGATTGTGATAAGGTTGCGCTTGAGGGAGAGCTTTTCAATTCCCATGATTTCAAGATTGGGGATTACCCAGTCTACGGTTTTGCGTGGAAGGCTTATGCTAAGGCCTATTACGTTTTCTATCATCAGGGCGATTGTGGAAAGTCCCGTAAAGTGCAGGAACCTCTTGCGCGGGAAGTCGGCATTGTTCTTTAGCTGGGCAGGGCCTTCTTTTGTTGGAAGATAGGCCTCGTACAAATCACCTTTTTCTTTTGAATTAAGGGGACTTAAAGCTTCCAGTATGTAGTAGAGGTGGCGTATTGCGCACTCGCGGGCAAATGCGTAGCGCTGGTAACGCTCCAGACCCTTTATTACCATAAAGTTGAATGGCGGGAATACTGAACCCAGGAAGCCTTCTCCGCTTTCCTTAAATTCCGGGCTGTCTGCGCTCAAGGTTGGGAAAGGATGGTCGGTTCCAAAGGTGTCGGGGTTGCTAAGATGCTCAATAAGCACGTCTGCACGGTCTGCGTTGGGAAGTTCTGCAAGAAGCGGCCAGAAACCTGCGATGGTCTTTTGTGAGAGCCGCTTTTCGTCATTGTCCAAGTCGTAGTAAAAGCCTGTGTCGTTGTCCCACATGAGGGAATTGATTCTTGTTTTAAGGCTAAAGTACATTTTTTTGTACTTAAAGCTCAAATCCTTGTCGTTAAGGATGTCTCCCAAGGCGGACATGTAGGAAGCGTTTATTGCCATGCAGCAGTTGAAGTCCACAGGGTAGAAGGCTCCCTTGCGCGGAGAGTTGAACATTGTGGAGAACTGGAATGGCACGGAATAAAGGCCGTTTGGCTGCTTGAAGGTGCGCTCAATCCAGTCCATGTACCTCTGGAGAACCGGCATTACTTCCTTTATGCGGCGCTTGTTGGCACTCTTGTGGTAAAGGTTGAATTCTGCCCATGCAAAGATAGGTATGCCTATGCCTTCTGGGTTTGAACTGTCTGTTACCGGCAGGTTGGTCTGGGTGTCGTACTTCCAGCGTATGGCCCCGTTTTCTTCCTGACGGGCATAAAAATAGTCAATGTTCTTGTTTGCGGGGAAATTTCTGTTTGAATAAACCAGAAAGAACGAAGAGAAAATGGCTTCCGCCTGGTCAAGTATTAAGAGAGTCTGCCCCTGCTGTGCTATCGGGTATACAAAAAGACCATCTGCTGATTTTTCTCCGCTAGCCGGATCAATCCAATAGTCAGACAGCCAGTTCCATGTTTTGTCGTATATATCTACAAAATCCTGGTCATAGAAGTGGATTTTGGGGAAATCTCTCTTGTTCAACTGATTCTCCTATAATATGAAATATATTATACCATATTTTTTAAAAAAGAGGTATAATTTAGAAAATTTTTTTTAAAATTTTAACAGAAAAAGCTATTTCTCTGTTGACAAAACTTTAAAAAACTTAGGTACTGAAAAGATACATATGTACAAGACTTATATTTACTTGGAAGTCCGGGTGCTTCTTTCTGCCGTGCCCGGTGTTTTTTTGACAGAAAGCGAGTCTTCCGGCAAGCATGACATACTTACTGCAAAGGCTGAATTCCTTAAGCGCAACAATGGCGGTGCAAAAGTTCTTTCCGTTGCGGTGCAGCCATCTGCCCTCCACAAGGCGGTGTCTTTTGTACGCGCGGTTGGCGGAACGGTGGAAGAAAAGGTTTTTCTTGAGCATTTGACCGGCAAGGTTCAGGAACCACCGGATGACCGCAACTTTACAGGCTTTTCCGTAAAAGTGGGTCACGGTGGAAGCCTGGACATAATGTTCCACCAGAAGCCAAAGAAAATTACTTTTGAAGAAGTACGCATAGAAGAAAATGCAGGCCATTTGGTCCGTTCAAGCGGCAAGAACGGTGGAAAGGCACACATGGACTGGACCTTTGCAGGCTGCCCCAGCATGAGAATCCGCACCAGCGCTGTTTTTGAGCTTGGGGAAGAAGCCGAGCTGTTTTTGAACGAACTTTACACGACTCTTTCCTACCTTAAGCTTGTTACCGGCGACCTTGACGAGGGCAGCATAAGGTGCAATGCCTACGTCTGTATTTCCGATGAATCTGGCTTGGGCGAAAGGAAGCAGGAAGGCCTTGTAAAACTCCGCAACCTTAATTCATTCAATTTTGTGCGCGATGCCGTAAATGCCGAACTGTCACGCCAAGAGGAAATTCTTTCTGCCGGCGGAACAATCACCAGCGAAAGCCGCCTGTGGATTGCAGAAAGCAAAATGTCGCAAGTCTGGCAGAACCGGGAAAACTTTGCAAACCAGTTTAAGATGGTGGAGCCTTTGGTTCAGGTAATGCTGATTCATCAGGCAGGAAGTGGTGCTTCTCTTCCCATAGAACTTCCCTCTGCAAGACGCTCCCGTTTTATGAAGCAGTATGGGCTTTCCAGGCTTAGGGCCCGCTTTTTGTGCTCAAAAAAAGACATAGCCGACTACTTTGAAGAAGCCGTGCAAGCCGGGGCAGAACCGCTGCTTACTTCCCACTGGATGGCCGGTGAACTGATGAAGCTCCTTAACCAAAAGAAAAGCGGAATAAATTTGGGCCAGCTGAATGCACAAAGGTTTGCTTCCATAATGAAAATGCTTGGCGAAGGCAAAATTCATTCGGGAATAGCAAAAAGCCTAATGCAGGAAACCTTTGCTACAGGAGAAGAGCCTGAGGAAATTGTAAAAAGCAAGAACCTTACGCTGCTTTCCGAAGAAGAAGAGATACTGCCTTTTGTAAAGGAAGCCCTGGAAGAAGACCAAAAAAGTGCCGCTGCGCTAAAAAACGGAGACATGGCTCCCCTGGACAGAATTACGGGGCTTGTAATGAAAAAGACAGCTGGCCGTGCTGTTCCTGCAAAGGTAAAAAGCATTATAAAGTCCTACCTAAAAATAAGCGTAGTCTATATTCTTACGATGGGCGGTTCAATTTCTGCCAAAAAAGATTCTTCCGGAACGATTGTGCCGGGGGACGCAAAGGTAATCCGTGAGCTTTTGGAAACATCCGACAAGGAGCCTGTAATCGTAACGCCTGTGCGCTCAATGCTCAGCGAAGAGACTGAACCCGGTGACTGGGCAGCCCTGGTAGCCGCAATAAAGGAGCGTATGGAAAGTGGAACCGCAAACGGTATTGTAGTAACCCACGGAACGGACACCCTGCCTTATACAGCCGCGCTTTTGTTCTGGCTGTTTGCATCGTCTTCTGTCCCCGTAGTGCTTACAGCATCAGTTTCTTTGCCGCAGGACAGCGTGGAAGCAAGGGAAAACATAGCCCTTGCAGTAAAAACCGCCCGCAGCAAAAAGAACGGAGTCTACGTAGCCTTTGGTGGAATTTTGTACTCTCCTCTCAACCTAAAATTTGTGGGTTCTGGCAAAAAAGATTCATCTGGAAGCAACAAAGGCGGAATTTTTGCCAACTGGAACATGGACTTGCCAAAATTCTATGCTAACTGCCAGACCAGCCGCATTTTTGAAACCGTAAGCCTTCCTGAATCCAGCATAATGACACGTCTTTTTAACGAAGCGGCATTTAGGCTTGCCGTAGTAAGGCTCTACCCCGGTCTTACCTGCTGCCGCCTTGAAAAAATGATAAACGGAACCGACGGTGCGGACACAATAATCCTTGAACTTTATGCTTCCGGTACGGGCAACATGAAGGGCGGTGACTATTCGCTAAAGCCATTACTTCTTAGCGGTCACAAAAAAGGCAAGAAATTCTACTGCACTTCCCAGCAGGAAAATTCGGTGGACTTTTCTTCTTATTCAACAAGCGCGGAAGTTTGGAGCAAGGGAGCTGTGCCCATGGGAGCGCTTACAACGGAATCCACTGTGGCACTCTATTTTGCCTCTTACCTTATTGCGGACAACGATGATGAGCTTGCGGAATTAATGGAAGGTGGTGCGGAAGTTTTGTAGGAATTTTTTGGACGGTATGCCTATTTTTACTGTGCCCGGTCCTTCGGAACCGGTCAAATTCCTTGGCAATCCCCGCTTTTCAGGGTTCCGGGGGGCCCTAACCCCCTTCATTCCTCCGGAACGGCTGCGCCGCCCTTACAATCGGGCGTAGGTTTTTAATCAAGAAAGGTTTTACAGGTGCTTTTTAGTCTTCTGCTTCGTAGGCTGGGCTTACAAAGTCCACGTCCTTAAAGCTGTATGTTTCGCCTGCGATTGTTACCATAAGCGGAACTCCGTCGGCAAAGTCAATTTCGTTGCCAAGTGAAGAGTCAATTCCGTTAAAAGTGGCTTTGCAACCGTTGATGAGCGGCTTGTTTTCGATAAAGTTTGAATAGCAGCCAACAACTTTGTCTCCTTCAAATACAACAAGGTCGTAGCGGCTGTGCTGTACCGGAGAATATGGAAGAGACCAGAAGCGTGTTACCTGTACAAGCTGGAAGTTGTTCTCTTCGTCATTGTTCACCATGCCAATAGAAATTACCTTGGCATTTGTTGGAAGTGAATAGTCAGACATAAGGATTTTTTTAAGCTGAGCTGCGGTGCGTGGCTTTGCGGCCGTAGAAGTCTGGGCGGCTGCAACTGTAATGACTGCAAAAATTACCGCGAAAATAAGTGTAGAAAGTTTTTTCATCTGATTCCTCTGTTTTCTAAATTCAATAAACTCAACTCTTAAGACAAGCTTGCCTATATTGTCGGTAAAAGCTCCTGTCTTGTAAACTTTTATTTTTCCGTAAAGTTACTTGCGCGGTCACAGAAAAGTCTTACAAGTTCAACCTGGGATTTGTGGCGGCTCTTCAAATAGAAGGTTTTTGTGACTTCGTTGTAGACGTATCCCGAAGAATTGTAGAATTCAAAGCGGGGGTCAGTCCTAAAGCGCAATCCCTGGATTTCTATGTTTGCATGGAAGGTTGGAACGCCTTTCATCAGGATGTAGTGTGAATAGGTAAGCGGGAAGTCTACGTTGATGTTTACGACTCCGCCCGGCATGAGCGAGTACCTGATGGAAGATGCGCAAGTCCAAGCCCATACGCATTCTGAACCGTAGTAGCCCAGTATCTGTGTGTGGGGGTAGAATTTGTTTTCTGCAAGGAGCGGGTAGAGTTCAGCCAAGGACTGAAGGTTTGAAAGCGTTTCTTCCGTAAGGTTCTGGTTTGCCAAGAGGCGGCCAGTGTCTTCAATTTCTGGTCTGGAAGAGATGCGTCCCAGCTGAATCAAGGCCCAGCCAGCTTCAACTGCCTGTACCGGGCTGAGTGGAATGTCGTTTTCCGTAACGGTAATAATGCCTTCTTCAAGCTTTGTGTTTTCCTGTATTACCTTTGTACAAGGCTCTATTGCGGAGGCAAGAAGGGCCGCTGTGTCCGGGTCTGCCTGGTGGAGTTTTGCGTAAACAGTGATTATGGCGAATGCCTGGCTTACCGTTGGCTCAAAACTGCCGACCGTTGCAGGAATGGAAAGCAGCGTCTTGGTCGCGGGCTTTTTCTTTTCGCGCAGGATATAGTCGCTGATTCCTTCAACAGTAAAGATGTCCGGGTTCATGCCCTGGATTGCGCTCTGAACAAGGGATGCCAGCCTCTGGTTGTGGGAGACAAGGGTTTCGTCCATGGCCACAAGGCCTGCAAAGTATGGCACGGAAAGGTATGTGCGCTTGTTTCCCTGCTTGAATGAAGATGGAACCGTGTCTATTGCCCTGTTGTAGCGTTCGTGGGAGCACATTTCGGCAACGTATGCTGTGATTTCCTTTTCCGTAAGGCTTGAAACCTGTGAAGAGGATGCCGCATGTTCAAACTGAGTAACTATGGCGTTCTTGAGTTGTTCAACTTTTGCGGTGTATGTGTTTGCGTCTGAACCTTCTATGCCTGCTGCAGCGGTAAATTCAAAGTGCTTTGAAGGATCGTATGCGGTGTAGGAAGCAAGGGGGCTTTCTTTTGTAAACACTATGCGGTCATTTTCCAGGCGTGGTGCGTTAAGGGAATACATTTTGTCCCTGGTGCTAAGAATCATGCGGTTTGCGCTGGTTTCCTTTATGCTGTAGCCGCCTGCCGTCTTGCATACGATGGAAAGTGTGTTGTTGTTGCCGGAAGGGGCTGCGCTAACCGTAAGGAATGCGTTTGGAGTGCTGTCCGAAACAGAGAAAGTGAGGGTGCTGCCGTCCGTAAATCCAAATTCAACTGAATTTGGATTGAGTTCCTTCCAGGAAGCAAGAACCAGGTTGGTGGAAGAGCCTTCTTCTGCCGAGTTGGATACGGTTGCAGGGTTGTTTGAGTTTGCCATAAAGGTAAGCCCCTTAAAATTGGCCTGCAGCTGGTTTTTTAAAACCGTTTCCTGGTTTTTTGTTTCAGTTTGAGCCATAGAAACCCGCAGTTCACCAAAAGTTTTGGTAAAAACGGATTCGGTCTTAAATTGAAGTACAAAGATGCCGACAATAACAACGGCGTAGAGTACTGTGAGTCCTAAAAATTTTCTAACAGGATGTTTACGCATTTTGGTTATTTTATATATAATGGGTGCAAAATTCAAGAGCATGTTATTTATAGATGAAAATAAATAGTGGGAGTAAATGATGAATAATTTTGTTAAAAACAAGATTTCCGTTTTTGTAGCCGTTGCAGTATGTTTTGCAGCGCCTTTTTCTGCTTCTGCCGCCGGACAGGACAGGTACGGTAGCACACAGGCGGAAGCCGCATACAATTTGGGACTTTCCAAGAATAATTTTATACAAAGCCTTCAGAATTCACTTGCAAAGTCTTCTCCGCAGGAAACACTTAAGCTTTTTGACAACCTTCCGGCGGAACTTTCCGAGGATTTTGACATTCTTTACCTTAAGTCTGCACTCAACCTTAGTGCTGGAAATTACAAGGAAGCCTCACAGATTTGCTCTTCACTAAGAGCGGCCAACCCGGGCAACCAGGACGCTTTGGAACTTGGCATTGTTATTGCAACTGCCCAGGGAGACACAAAGACAAAGACAGTCCTCGTTAACGAGCTTCTAAAGAAAGATCCATACAACTCTGCCGCAAACATAACAATTGGCGACGACTATTTTGCCCGCAAGAACTACAAGCAGGCACTTGCATACTACGAAAAGGCCCTGGTTAACGACAGTAGCAATGTGGACGCAAAGTTTGGCGTTGGAAGGGCCGCATATTACCTTAAGGATGATGAAAAGGCAAAGAAAACCTTCAAGTCCATCATAGAAATTGACCCAACCTATGCACCCGGCTATTCCTACCTTGGAAAAATTGCCGCTGCCAACAAAGAAAACAAGATTGCTTCTTCTTACGCAGAAAAGGCCCTTGAACTTGACTCCGAAAACTATGACTACCTTATGGACTACGGAATGTACGAGAACACAATGGAACATTCCGAGAACGCAATAAAGGCTTGGACAAAGGCAATCAAGCTTCAGCCGGACTACTTCTTGGCCTATGCCTACCGCGGTGGTTTGTACGATGCAGAAAACATGCTGGACAAGGCTTGCGAAGACTACAAGATGGTTGTAAAGCTGAATCCTGACTATTACTTTGCCTACGAAGAGCTTGGCGTAATCTATCTGCACAAAGAGCAGTGGACACTTGCACGCGAGGCATTCGAAAAGTGCTACGAAAAGCAGAAGGACAATATTTCCTATCCGCTTATGATTACATATTGCTACTACCGCGAGAACAACAGCTTTAAAGCCCGCGAATTTAGCGACAAGGTTTTGCGCAAGATGGACAGGTCTTCCATTGAATATGCAATGCTCCGCGTCTTCCACGACAGGGGTGGTGAAATGCCGCTTGCCCAGAAGATTGCACAGTTGGGCAGCCGCCAGCAGCAGGGAAAGATGTATTTTTACCTTGGCCTTTTGTATGAACTTTACGGTGGGGTTGAAGCTTCCCGCGAATGGTACGCAAAGGTTCTTTCTATGAATTGCCCGATGTTCTTTGAATACCGCCTTGCTGAATGGAGTGTGCAGCCAAATGACAGCGCAAAATAATGGTGCCGCCAGAGACTCCAACACGCAAAAGCATCTTGTTGTTGCCGGCAGGGAATTTGTCCTTGTGGGAACCGCCCATGTTTCAAAAGAAAGCATGGAAGAAGTGGAGCTAGCCGTAGAAAAAGAAAATCCTGATTCTGTTGCCATAGAACTGGATCAAAAACGGCTGGCCAGCATAGAGGATCCCGAAGCTTGGCGCAAGATGGACATTATCAAAGTTCTAAAGAACAAGCAGGGCTTTTTAATGCTTTCCAACCTGATTCTTTCCGCTTACCAAAAGCGCATGGGTCAGGGTACGGGTGTTAAGCCCGGCCAGGAAATGATTGCCGCAATCAACAAGGCAAAGTCCCTGAACATTTCCCAGCAGATGGTTGACCGCCCTATTGCCATAACGATGAGGCGCGCCTGGGCAAAGAATTCATTCTGGGGCAAATGCAAGCTCTTGGGTGTTCTTATTGCCAGTGCCTTTGCAAAAGAAGAAGCTGCTCCGGACGAAATTGAAAACCTAAAGAAGACAAACGAAATGGATGCCATGATGGGAGAAGTTGCAGAATACTTTCCCAAGGTAAAAGAAGTCCTTATTGATGAGCGTGACCGCTATCTTGCAAGCCATATCTGGCAGTGCCCTGGAAACAAGGTTCTTGCGGTGCTTGGTGCCGGTCATTTGAAGGGTGTCCAGAAGCACATAAGCGACATTGCCGCCGGAACGGAATCCCCTGACTGTTCCGACATAAGCGAAGTTCCGCCAAAGTCCCTTGCCTCAAAGATTGCAATGTGGATTATTCCGCTTTTGATTATTGCTGTGATTGCGGCAGGATTTGTAATCGGTGGACGCAAAAAGGGCTTTGACATGCTTAGCGCCTGGGTCTGGTGGAATGCAGCCCTTGCAGGAATTGGTGCCCTGATTGCAGGTGCCCATCCAATAACAATCCTTGTCTCTGCAATAGGTGCGCCGCTAACGTCGCTTTGTCCTTTCATAGGAATTGGAATCGTAGCCGGAATTGTCCAGGCCTTAATCTGCAAGCCAAAAGTCCAGGACATGGAAACCATGCAGCAGGATGCAACTTCCATAAAAGGCTTTTACAAAAACAGGCTACTCCGCGTTCTTCTTGTCTTTATCTTCTCCAGCCTTGGCAGCAGCATAGGAACCTTCCTTGCCGGAGCTAATATTGTAAAGATAATCGCATCCTTCTTTGACAAAGTTGTTGCTTTTGTTAAGGGGCTGTTTGGAAAATAGAGTATTGGATTCTGCGATAAAACATCGCTTTTATATAAACTTTGAATTCATGCCCCTCGATTTGTTGCATAAGCCGCATCCAAACAATGAATTAAAGGGATATCAAGTTCTGCAGCTTATTGAAATCTTGCAGCAGGAGGATCTGGTATGAAAAATCTTATTGAGTACAAAGGCTATGTTGGAAGCGGTGAATTCTCACAGGAAGATGAACTTTTTTACGGCAAAGTTCAGGGAATCCGTGCTCTAATTTCGTATGAAGGAACAAATGCCGCGGAACTTATGGAAGATTTCCATGTTGCCGTAGATAATTATCTTGAATTGTGTCAGAAAGAGGGAAAAGAGCCAGAAAAAGCATACAAAGGTTCTTTTAATATCCGCCTTTCTCCAGAACTTCATAAAAAGATTGCCATCTATGCAATGGAACATGACATAACGCTGAACAGCTTTGTTGAGCAGTCTGTTGAAAACAACTTGCAACAGTATATTGAGCCACTTTTAAATAATTGAAGGAATAAAAAATTTGGCTATTGGAGAGAAAAATAATCAAAATCAGATTAACCGAAGTTTTTTGAAGCAGGCAAAAATCGGGAACGGAAAGGCTTATTCGATTTTTTCTCAGAACAGAGGCGTTGATTTTACAGACGAAATCATTGACATTTCCATTCACAATTACGGCTACGACCCACAATGCGAAGGCGACCGGGCAGATTATGCGCTCCAGTTTATCCGTGAGCTTGAAGAAAGCCAGAAGCAGAAAGTCCTTGCGGCAATTAAAAATCAGCTTGCACAAGTTGAAATCACGGACGATTGGGATGTTGACCAGCTTTTTAAGCTTGCGGCATTGCTTTCAAAAGAATACGATGCAGAATTCGGCGAGCTTCTCCGAAATCTCTTTGACACTTGCTCGCGAGACGAACTCTGGCAGTTTCCGGAAGATTCAATCCTTCTGCTAGATGGATTTGACGGAATGGTTCGTCTTGCCCGCAGAATCGGAAAGATACTTTTGACCGATGATGATTGGTGGGAAGCTGACTGGGACATGCATTGTGTTCCTGGAATGAAATTTGAAGAAGTTAAGGAACGGCTGACGGAACTTTCCAAAACGGATGAAAACATAAAGGCTTATCTTGATGAAGTAAACAAAGACGATGATGGAAAATCCGAGAAAGAAAAATATAAAAACCATGCTTTTGAAATCACAAAAGAAGCTATAGCAAATAAGCGGCCTGTTCCGCGAAGAGCTTACTTAAATCTTTCGCATGAAGAACTTTGCTATTTTGCAGATGAATTCAAAAAAGCAAGGACGCAGAATGAAAGACGGCTTTATCTTAATATTTTTAGCGAAAAACGCAGCCGATACCCTTACAGCGAACAAGATTTAATAGACTCATTTTCCCCGCGAAAAAATTCATGGTATAACAACCGGCTTGTTGACTGTCTTGCTTGTTTTTCTTCTCCAGCAGTTCGTGAAATTGCACAAAAGGCACTCGATTCAGATGAATACGGCTATTTTTATTTGCAGCTCCTCATAAACAATTACCGCGAAGGAGATTCTGCAAAAATCGTAAGAAAGTTGAAGCGCACAAAAGATGAGTGTGATTTTCATTGGGCGGTCGGCACTGTCCGCCATATTTACGAAAAGAATATAACAGCAGATTGTCTTGAACCGCTCATGCTTGCGTATAAAACTCGTTGCGGAATTTGCCGTCAACATGTTGTAGAACTTATGGAAAAAGCCGGCATTTTAAGCGACGAAATCCGCGCAGAATTTCAGCACGATGCTGCGTATCTTTATGACAAGCGCACTGAGGAGGAGGAATAAAGTGACAGAAACCTTTCATTATGATTTTGAACTTATAAAAGATTTTCTTTCGGATTACGGGATAAAAGTCGAAGTTGCGGATAATGTACTTTCTGCATTTTTGGCGGACGACATCTGTATGCGGTTTTACAATGCTGCAAATCCCGTTGATGTGCTTTGTGATTTCTGCACTGACTGGCACAGTCACGGCGACTTTTATTTTTTAGACGAAAACGGTGTGGGCATTTCGCTCGGTTATCTGGATTTTCTTGAGGAACTTGCGAACGGAAACATCTTGATTTGTTCTGAATACAAGAACGGAAAATTACTCGAAATTCAACCTGAACACATAAAATACTTTGACAAAAGTGATTTTAAATATATGGACAATGGCGCAGAACTTCGCATTCGCCGGCTGAAATTTGATAAACGCACAGATATTGAATGAAATAACTATTTTAGATTATTCACATAGCAAGAACAAGTGGAATACTTTAGAGTTATTCACGAACTTGAAGATGGTGTTTACCGCGTAGCGTAACGCGCAGAATTGAAAAAGAAATGATATTGTGCTATTCTCTAGACTAAAGATTTTTGCGTACGGTCGCAGAAATATTTAGTGTAAAGAAATGGTGGACAGATGATAAAAAGACCTGTTTATTTGGAAAAACTGATTGCCAGAAAGGATAATGGCCTTGTAAAAATAGTTACCGGCGCACGACGCTGTGGAAAGTCGTATATGCTTTATACAATCTACCATGACTATCTTATGGCTCAAGGAGTTGACGAATCTCATATCATAGAAATATCTCTTGAAGAAACAGAGAATTTTATTTATCACAATCCGCTGAAACTTTCAGAGTTTATAAAATCAAAAATTATAGATAAATCAATTTATTATATTTTTATTGATGAAATTCAATTTGTTCAGAGCATTCAAAATCCGGACGAGGCATTACCGGATGCGGATCCGATAACTTTTTATTCTGTAATCAATGGTCTTCTAAAAAAAAACAATGTAGACATTTATGTGACAGGCTCAAATTCTAAAATGCTTTCGAGCGATATTCTTACGGAATTCCGCGGACGAGGCGATGAGGTTAGAATTTATCCGTTTAACTTTGCGGAATTTATGTCTGCCTATGACGGTGATGTGTATGACGGCTGGCAGGAATATCTGGAATATGGTGGAATGCCTCTTGCTGTTCTTTCAAAAAGCCATGAAGCAAAGAGCCGGTATTTGAAAAATCTTTTTGAAGAGACTTATATCAAAGATGTTCTGGAACGAAAACATTTTACTAATGTTGATAATTTGAATGATGTTCTTAATATTCTTGCTTCAAGCGTAGGCTCGCTTACAAATGTGCAGAATATACAGAATACGTTTAAGACCGTAAAAAAAGAAGGCGTTAGTGCTATTACGATTTCCAATTATATAAAAGCATTCACAGAATCTTTCATCATTGAGGGAACAAACCGCTATGATGTAAAAGGGCGCAAATATATTTCCACTCCATTGAAGTATTATTTTGTTGATACAGGACTTCGCAATGCAAGGCTGAATTTCCGCCAGTTTGAAGAAACGCACCTTATGGAAAATGCTATTTATAATGAGCTAAAAATACGAGGTTACGATGTTGATGTTGGAGTAGTGGAAGTAAACGAAAAAAATGAAAACGGAAATGGAGTCCGCAAACAGCTTGAAATTGATTTTATTGCAAACAAAGCCGAACAGAGACTGTACATTCAGTCTGACCTTTCTATAGATGATCCTGAAAAAGCAAAAATTGAAAAACGGCCTTTTACAAAACTCAATGATTCTTTCAGAAAAATAATTCTCGTAAAAGGCAAGCAGAAAGCTCATATTGATGAACAGGGATTCATTACAATGGGCGTAATTGATTTTATGCTTCCCCAAGAGTGATGCGCTGTTGAAGGAATTTCAGGGGAATCTGTAATTCTTTTTGATGAAAATGATGCTGGCCGCCCGCTAGCTTTCTTCTATAATCCTATACATGGGCTCCTGGTCGGGGTGCAGTTCCAGGATGTGTTTTTCGCATTCGAGGACTTCGGCTGGGTCGTGGGTTACGTGCAGGAGGGTTGTGGTTCCTGTGTCTGCAATTGTTTCCAGCAGGTCTAGGATTTTTTGGCGGTAGTTTTCGTCTAGGCCGTGGCAGGGTTCGTCTAGGATTAGGACGCGGGGTGTTTTTACTGCGGCCCTTATGATTAGGACTGCCCTCTGCTCTCCGTAGCTTAGGGAAGAGAAGGTCTGGTGTTCCCTGCCCTGGAAGCCTGCAAGTTTTAGCCATTCGTGGGCGGCTGCTGTTTCAAAGTCGGTGGCTTGCTCGTAGAGGCCTATGCTGTCGTGGAAGCCGCTTATGATAACGTCCTGAAGTTCTGTTCCTCCGACCATTCTGTATTCAACGTGGAGGCGGTAGCTTACAATTCCAAGCTGCTTTTTTATGTCCCAGATTGTTTCTCCGCTTCCTCTGCGCTTTCCAAAGAGGCTTACTTTTTCGCGGAAGACTTGCATGTTGTCTCCGGTGATGAGTTCAAGGATTGTGGTTTTTCCAGAACCGTTTGGTCCGCGCAAGAGCCAGTGCACGCCCTGTTTTACTTCCCAGTTGAGGTTTACAAGAACGTGGTGGTCGCCCCAGCCTACGTTTACGTCTTCAAATTTGATGAGGCTTGGGGGAAGGGGAGTGTTGTTTATGCTTTCGGAAAGAGCCTTGTTGTTTTCGCGGATTTTATTGAGTTCAGCAAGGAAGTTTTTCTTTTGTTCTTCGCGTTCTGCCAGGCGTTTTTGCCTGCTTGCTTCTACGATTTTTTCGTATTCGTCACGGCTGCCGCAGAAGGAAATCTTCTTTTCTGTAAACTCTACAACGCGGTTAATTGCGTCTGGAATTTCGTGCCAGCGTTCCATGCTCAATATTATTCTGGGGAATCCGCTGCTTGTGGAAGAAGTTCCACCGGTAGTTCCGCCGTCTGCCAAAGTAAGCTGGCGTTTTGCAATCGTATTAAAGAATTCAAGGAGGATGCGGCGTGATTCTGCATCAAGTCCTGCAAATGGGTCGCTTAGGATTAAGAGTCCCGCACCGGAAAGCAAGGCCCTGCAAAGAAGCGTTCTTCGGATTTCGCCTGTGGACATGTAGCGCAGTCCCCGGTCAAGGATTTTTTCTACACCGCAAAGCTTTATCTGCGGCATGGTTTCCAGGCGGGATGCGATTGGCGGCAGGGGGGCACCTTTTTTGCTTGAACCGCCAAGCACTTCGCAGATGTACTGTCTTCCGGTTCGCCCTTCATCTTCTTTGTCCATGATTTCGCTTTCGTCGCGCTGCCTTTCTTCTTCTATTAAAGATGCGGCTTTTTCCAGTGAGACAATTGCGATTGAGCCTTTTTGGCTGAATGCAGATGAATAAAGGGCTGTTTCTCCGGATGACAACTGTTCTACCGTGAGTTCGTTTGGGGAGATTTCTAGCTGTCCTTCAAGTCCTTTGATGAATTCTGCTTTTCCGCCACCGTTTGGTCCTATTACAAGCCAGGCTTCTCCGCTTTTCATTTCCCAGTCGAGCCTAGGCAATTTTACCCGGCCAGAATCATGTATACGGCAGTTTTTGATTGTAATTAGATTTGAAAATGCAGAATTCATAGTTCCCCTCTGCAAGAATCAGAGTTTCATCTGGCTCTTACTTTGGCCAATCTATGAATTTTATAAAGAATTTTGTTCCCAAGTAAAAAGTTACACTAATAGCCAAAGCAAAAAAAAGTCCTGTCAAATCAAAACCTCCAAAATTTTTTCACTTTTTGAATAACAATGACTTTTTATGAAAACTCTAACTTTGCTTTTATATTAGTATATGTGCATTTAGGAGAAAAAACAAGGGGGAATTCTAGAAAAAGGCGGAAATCATTTTTGCTTGAGCTTTTCCATTACTTTTTCGAGAGGTGCCTTCATTTTTTCTGCGGCAAGCTGGGGGTCTATGTTAAATTCCCTTACGGCGATTACTGCTGCCTCCACGGATCTTTCTTCTGCTCCCAGAGCGCGACCTTCTGCCAGGGCTTCCTTTCGTTCTTGACGGCGTATGTCCATTTCCCATATACCCATTGTGGCGTATGCCTCCTTGAACCCTTCACTTTGCTTAAGATTTTCCACCCGCTTTGTAAGGCGGACAGAAAAGTCATCTTTACTAGGGTCGTTGGTGTATACGAAGCGTAGGAAATCCCTTAGTCTTGCATCCTCTTCTTTTTCGTACCCACTTGCATTATAAATCACTTTGGTTATTTTGTCATTGAAATTTAGGTCTTGGAGCTCATGGCATTTTTGCAAACAAAGGCGCGGCAGGCCGTGGAGGGGTTGCCGTAGGCAAGACCGCGCTTGCGCGGGCCGAGCGTTAGCGGGCCCCGGAAGGGCCACACACAAGGAATGGATGTTCTTTGGGGAAATGTTTGGACAGCATAAAAAAGTGCCGCAAAAAAAGAAAAAAGCATAAAAAAATATTTTAATTTTGGTTTAATATTAAAAGGAGCCTTAAAAAAACAATTTTTTTTGCAAAAAATGGAAAAACTTGTGGCAAGTTAATTATTGTCATGATATAATAGAAAATAATTATGGAAAAGAGAACCGGTGTTGTTATTCCCCTGGCGGCATTGTACACAAAAGATTGCGAAGCCGTTGGTGATTTTATGGCTTTAAAACCCTTCGCTGACTTTTGCCAGGCATGCGGCTTTAGTGTAATTCAACTTCTGCCGGTGAACGATACTGGCACGCAGTCTTCCCCATACTCGGGGCTTTCTGCATTTGCCCTGCATCCTCTTTACATTCGCATTGAGTCTCTTCCGGAATTTGAGGGGGCTTTAAAAGACGACAAGGCTTTTGCTTCTGCCTACAAGACCTATATCAAGTCCAACAAATACAAGAACCGCTTTGACTACGACAAGCTTACCCAGGAAAAATACAAGCTTTTGCATTTGCTTTATTCCCATGCGGAAAAGCTTGCCGAGGGAAAGAAAACTGCTTCCAAGACGGGCGTTAATGTTGTAAATGCAGGGGACGGTTCTGCTTCTGCAATAAAATTCAAGGCTGAACTGGAGAATTTTGCTGAGGAAAACGGCTGGGTGATTGCCTATGCGGTTTTTAAGAATCTTAAGGATTCTGCAATGCAGGCTTCTTGGAAAAGTTGGGATGAACATTTGCAGAAGCTTAGCCGCGACCAGATAATGCTGCGCTTTAAGAACAAGGCACTTAAGTCCAGCCACAATTTTTTTGTTTGGTGCCAGATGCGTGCCGCACAGCAGTTCAAGGAAGCTGCCGACTACGTTAAGTCCAAGGGCATTTTGCTTAAGGGCGACATTCCAATTCTGATGAATGAAGACAGCACCGACTGTTGGGCATGGCCAGAATTCTTTAACCAGGATTTGAGGGCAGGTTCTCCGCCAGACGGTGAAAATCCAAGCGGACAGAACTGGGGCTTTCCCACTTACAACTGGGCGCGTCTTGAGGCAGACGAGTTCAACTGGTGGAAAAACCGCATAAAGACTGCTTCCCAGTATTACAGTGCCTTTAGGATTGACCACATCTTGGGCTTCTTTAGGATTTGGGCTGTAAAGGACAGGGAAGGTTCGGCATACCTTGGGCATACGGAACCCTACGCTTCTATTTCCCGCAAGGAGCTTAATGCACTTGGCTTTGACGATTCAAGGCTGCGTTGGCTTTCCCAGCCACACATTCCTACGGGCTTAATAGAAGACATTACATGGAACCACGATGAGGCACACCGCTTTTTGTCTCTGCTTGCAGACCGGCTTGGAGAAGAGGAGCTTTGGCTTTTTAAGAAGGACATAGGCGTTTCTGGCGACATTTATTCAATTCATTTTTGCGATGACATTTCAAAGGATGCCAATGTAAAGCGTGCGCTTGAAAAGAAGTGGAATGACCGTTGTCTTATAGAGATTGAGGACAATACTTTTATTCCAGTTTACACTTATGAAAATTCAACGGCATGGAAGAGTTTGGGCTGGGATGAGCAGCAGAAGCTAAGGCAGGCTTTTGACGGGCTTAAGGAAAAGGAAAATTCGCTTTGGAAGGAACAGGCACTTTCCGTTCTTACGCCTATTGTCCACGCAAGCTCAATGATTCCTTGTGCGGAGGATTTGGGG
>JAILHV010000250.1 GCA_024695625.1 Treponema sp. | reverse complement strand
GCCCCTTTACGCAAATTTCATTTTTAGGTAAAATAAGTGCCCTATGGAATTCACACAAGAACTAATTGATTCATTAAAAGTTAATGAAGTAGAAATCATGCAGAAAATCGCTGAAGAGCTGAACATTAAGATTGCTCAGGTCAGCGCAGTTATCAGCTTGGTGCAGGAAGGCTGTACCATTCCTTTTATTTCCCGCTACCGCAAAGAAAAGCACGGTTCGTTGGACGAGGTTCAAGTCCGCGAATGCGACCATCTTTTTACAAGCTATAAAAATCTTGAAGAACGCCGCCTCGAAATAGTAAAGGGCATTTTTGCACAGAACAAGCTAACCGAAAGTCTTTACAAAGCCACAATGTCCGCAAAGACTCTTACCGAACTTGAAGACCTTTGGGCTCCATTCAAGAAAAAGAAGAAGACTCGCGGTATGGTTGCCGCAGAAAAGGGTCTTGAACCGCTTGCAGACGCAATGACGGAGCTTGACGACAAGGCTATCGAAGCAAAGGCAGAGGAATTTGTAAAGGAAAATACGGAGCAGCCCGAGCTTAGCGTTGCCTCAAAGGAAGACGCTCTTAAGGGTGCCCAGGACATTCTTGCTGAGCGCGTTTCCCAGGACACAAAGAACCGTGAAGACATTCATTCCTATTATATGGACACCGGTTCAATCGTTACAAAGGGTATTGTTCCCGACGGTCAGGATGCCGAGACAGCAGAAAAGACTTCCACTTACAAGATGTACTGGGACTATTCGGAAGCCCTTAACAAGGTAAAGCCCCACCACATTCTTGCAATCAACCGTGCAGAGCGCGAAAATGCCCTTGAAGTTACGCTGGACGTTAGCGTTGCGGATGCAGTAAAAGAAATCCAGGCAAAGTACAAGCTGCCAAACAAATACTACAAGGATGCTGTGGAAGACGGTGTTGTCCGCCTTTTAAGCCCAGCCGTTCTCCGCGAAATCCGCAGTGACGAGACGGATGCCGCAGACGAGCGTGGAATTAGCCTCTTTAGCGAAAACCTTAAAAACCTTTTGATGACACAGCCAATCAAGGGAACACGTGTTCTTGGTGTTGACCCTGGAATCCGCACCGGTACAAAATGTGCCGCCCTTGACGAAACTGGCAAATACCTTGGCTACTTCCTTATCAAACAGGTTACTGCCCCGGATGAAGCCTACAATGCCGTAAAGCTTGCCATTAAAAAGTACAACATTCAGGTTGTTGCAGTTGGAAACGGAACTGGAAGCCCGGAAGTTCAGGCTATTGTTAGCAAGGTAATAAGCGAAAACTACCCGGACGTGCGCTATACAGTTGTTGATGAATCTGGTGCATCCGTTTATTCAGCAAGTGACATTGCCCGCGAGGAATTCCCTGACCTTGACCTTACAATCCGCGGTGCCATCAGCATGGGCCGCCGTTTGCAGGACCCACTGGCCGAACTTGTAAAGATTGATCCAAAGGCAATTGGTGTTGGCCTTTACCAGCACGACGTAAACCAGAAAAAGCTTAGCGAGACTCTGGACGAAGTTGTAAGCTCTGTAGTAAACCAGGTTGGTGTAAACCTTAACACGGCATCCGCATCGCTCCTAAAGTACGTTTCTGGCATTTCCTCAAGCCTTGCAAAGAAAATTGTTGCCTACCGCGATGCAAACGGAAAGATTACCAGCCGTGAAGATCTTAAGAAGGTAAGCGGACTTGGACCAAAAGCCTTTGAGCAGTGTGCAGGATTCCTTAAGATTCCCGAAAGCGACAATCCTCTGGACAACACATGGGTTCACCCGGAAAACTACGAGGTTGCAAAAGACGTACTTCCTTTGGTTCAGAAAAAGGAAAAAATCTCTGCTGAATTAAAGAAGCAGCTTGAAGAAAAATATTCCGTAGGCGAAACCACAATCAACGACATTGTGGACGAGCTTGCAAAGCCCAACCGCGACCCGCGCGATGACTGTCCGGCTCCAATCATGCAGAAGGGCGTAGTCAAGTTTGAGGATTTGACCGTTGGCATGAAGGTAACTGGAAAAATCAAGAACGTTGTTGACTTTGGCGCATTTGTTGACATTGGCTTGCACGAAACAGGCCTTATCCACATAAGCGAGCTTAGCGACGAATTTGTTTCTGACCCGCTTGAAGTAATCAAGGTTGGCGATGTAAAGGAATTTACGATTATTGACCTTGATGAAGCAAGAAGAAGAATTAGCCTTTCCCTAAAGAGCGACGCATCTTCCAGGGGAAGTTCAGCTTCTCACGGCAGCACAAGTTCTTCAGCCGGCACATCCGCAGGTGGAAAGAAGAAGATGCTTATCGTAAAGAAGGGCTCTGCTTCCGGCAAACCCGGCATGGCATCTGCTTCCGCAGCAAAAGGCAACGGTCAGCGCAGGGAACGCCAGAACTACGGCAGTGACGACGGAATGAAGTACAATCCATTTGCTGTCCTTTTAAAGAAATAAGACGCTAAAGACAAGATAAAAAAATAATTTTGTAAAACAGACTTTTTCATGGTATAATAAATTTGTCGTGAAAAAGTCTGTTTCTTTTTTTTTAATGATATTTGCAACAGTTTTTATTGCATTCTCTCTTTTCCTGTCATCCAGATCTACAAAATGGACCCACCAGTCATTTTTTAAAGCCGTATCCCCCTGGTCAAAGCTTAATTCAGGCTGGATTATTGACGGCGAAACTTCTTCTATTCAAGACGGAAAGCTTTCCATAAAACGCGTATTTTCCCAAAATGACTGCCTAAAGGAACTTTTTTTCATCACGCACAACCAAAACGTATTCATGACCATAGACGACGGAAGCGAAACAAGAACTTTGTACAGCTCCGGCTATTCAGGCAAACAGCTCATTGGTTCAGAAAGCGGCAACGCAATTCATGTGGTAAAAATTCCGGAATGCAGGGTTCCGCGCTTTGTTATTACGATTCAATTTAAAAAGAATTTCACTTCCAAAAATGAACAGTTCAACAGGTGGTACTACCAGATGTTCAGGGGAACAATTCCCACGATATACATAGGCAATGAAGACACCTGCATCTCCAGCTGCATCCTAAAAAGCCTTTACCAGGTTATTCCCATTGTATTGCAGCTGATTTCCGCAGGAATCATATTGATTTTCTACTTTGTGAACCACAAGAACATGAAAAGCAGGCGCTGCCTCCACATTTTCTGGTTCACAATGATAACGACCATTTGCCTCCTGTGCGAAAGCCACATCGGTTTCCTGTTTTCCCAAAACACCTTTTCACTCTACCTGCTTTCCAGCCTGTTCATTGCAATAAGACCTTCCGCCTTTATGTTCCTCCTTCAGGAAAAAAAGCTTCTCTCAAAAGACGAAAGAATCTATAAATTGCTGAACCTTATAATCCTTGCCAACATATTCATAACATGCGTCTTGTCCTTCTGTACCTTCATTCCCTTTACATTCGTAAGGATTTACCTTTTGGCCTTTAACTTTATTCTTGACTGCTACGGTATTATCCTTATCTTCTCTGATTCATTTTCCATTAAGGCAACGCTTGACGTGCTGGATGTACTAATACTTATAAACATGGCAGGCTTTACCATTGATATGGTAAGGCAAATTTTCTTTGGAGATTCAACGGACCTCTTCTTCTTTACAAGAATTGGCATTCTTTTCCTTTATATCTTCTACATCTTTAACGCAATACAGGATTTCTTTAACAAGGAACTCGTAAAAGCTCGTTCGGAAACGCTAAAAAATGCAACTGAAAGGGATATGCTTACAGGCTGCCTTAACTTCTATAACATGGAAAAGCAGGAGATTAAAAATGACTTTGTAATGTTCCTCTTTAACATAACGAACATAGACAGTATTTTTAGCGAAAATGGCCAGAACGAAAAAAACAATGCCCTGCGAAGTTTTGCCCAAATCCTAAAGATAGAATTCCTTAAGGATTCAATTTACAAGCTCTACTCTGCAAAATTCGGGGTAATAGGAAGCAACCGCTCCAACGAAATCTGCGAAAAACAGATTCAGGATATTGTTATGAATGTTGAAGGCTACAACAAGCTCTCCATGAACTCAAAGATAAAGATTGCCTACACTTATGGCCGCTTTGATGCCGCCACGGACACAAACTTGGACGGCCTTTACTCCCGGCTCCTTGTGGACCTCCACAAAAAAAGCGTGGGAATATAAAAGAAAACAAAACCTATTCACTAAATCAAAGAATTGTTGTATACTTTGCGCAAAGTTTTAAAATATGGCTTTTGTGCAAGGATAAACAAATGAACAAAATCATCGAAAAGAGGCAGCTGTCGGAAAGCGTATTCTATATGAAATTTGAAGCTGCCGACATTGCAAAGAACCGTAAGGCAGGACAATTCCTTATTGTCCAGATTGATTCAGAATACGGTGAGCGTATTCCGCTTACAATTGCAGATGCCAATGCGGAAGAAGGCTGGATAGCCATTGTTTTCCAGGCCGTGGGTGCTACAACTTACAAACTTTCCAAACTCAAGGCCGGTGACTGTCTTGCCGGAGTTTTAGGCCCCTTGGGAACCCCTTCAAATATTCAGAAATACGATGCACCGGTTGTCTGCGTTGGTGGTGGTATTGGAACTGCACCTCTTTACCCGATTGTTCAGGCTTTAAAAGATGCCGGCAACAAAGTTTACGTTATCATTGCAGCCCGCAACAAAGACCTTCTTATCTTTGTAGACGAAATGAAAGCTGTTGCAGACCAGGTCTTCATCATGACGGACGACGGTTCGGCAGGAGAAAAGGGCGTGGCTACAATTCCGCTTGAACGCCTTTGCCAGGAAGAAGTTCCGCCTGCAGAAGTCATTGCCATTGGCCCGCCAATAATGATGAAGTTTGCATGTGCAACAACAAAGAAATACAATGTTAAGACAACGGTTTCTCTTAATACAATTATGATTGACGGTACGGGAATGTGCGGCGGATGCCGTGTTTCCGTTGGCGGTAAGACAAAGTTTGTCTGTGTGGACGGCCCTGATTTTGACGGTCATGAAGTTGACTGGAACAACATGATGACCCGCATGAAGTCCTTCAAGAAGCAGGAGCTGGAAGCCGACCATAAATGCAATCTGGAAGTACAGGCTGGTCGTCTTGTCCAGATGCAGGCTGCCTCAAAATAATCAAATCAGGAGAATACTATGGCTGAACATATCCCGGCAGAAAAACTTGCAGAAACAGGCAAGGCTGAATATACAAAAATCGAAGGTCTTTTAAAGAACGGCCCTCTCGCAAACAAAGACCGCATGGCCATTCCCCAGCAGATAATGCCCGCTGGAGAACCAAAGGTGCGTGCCCGCCAGATGACGGAAGTTGCACTTGGCTATACCAAGGAGCAGGCTATTGTAGAGGCAAACCGCTGCCTTCAGTGCAAGAACGAGCCTTGCGTAAAGGGATGCCCTGTTAACGTACACATTCCCCAGTTTATTGCCCAGGTTGCAAAGGGAGAATTTAAGGCTGCAGCAGACATTATTAAGGAAACAAACCTTTTGCCGGCAATCTGTGGCCGCGTATGCCCTCAGGAAAAGCAGTGCCAGGGCCAATGTACGGTTGGCAAAGTGTACAAGAGCGCAGAAAAAGCAGTAAGCATTGGCCGCTTGGAACGCTTTGTAGCCGATTACGAGCGCAACAACAACCTTACAACAATGCCAGCAGTTGCAGCTTCCACAGGAAAGAAGGTTGCAGTTATCGGTTCAGGCCCGGCTGGTCTTACCGTTGCAGCAGACTGCCGCCGCGCTGGTCACGATGTTACGGTATTTGAAGCATTCCACAAGGCTGGTGGCGTTATGGTCTACGGAATCCCGGAATTCCGCCTGCCAAAGTCCATTGTCCAGAATGAAGTTGAAAACCTTAAGAAGATGGGCGTA
>JAILHV010000248.1 GCA_024695625.1 Treponema sp. | reverse complement strand
AATGTCCGGCTCTACAACAAAGCGGTAGTCAACAAAGCTGTTTTTTGTACGCTGAACAACTGTCTGGCCTTTTTCTTCGTCCCAACCCATAGTCACTTTGAATCCAGGGTTGAATTCCTGGCGGTCTTCCTGGAATTCCTTAAGCTGCCTCTGGGCTTCGTATGTGCAGGCTTCCTTGATTGAACGGAAGGAGTTAAGGTTCTTGATTTCGCTGATTGGCGTGTGCCAGAGTTTGCCGTCTTCCCAGACATTCAGGTTGATGTTGGCGTCGCACCTCATGTTTCCTTCTTCCAGGTTGCCGTTTGTTACCTTCATGTAGCGGAGGATTTCCTGGACGGTTTCCATAAAGAGGGCTGCTTCTTCTGGGCTAGACATATCGGGCTTGGTTACGATTTCTATAAGCGGTGTGCCTGAGCGGTTGTAGTCAATGTAGGAGTGCTTTCCGGGAAGGTGGAGGGACTTACCTACGTCTTCCTCCAGGTGGATTCTTTCTACACGGACACGGCGGTACTTTCCGTCTTCTATGATGCAGTCTTTTCCAATAAAATTCAGCGGACGGAATTTTTCGCCACCCTTCTGCTGGTCTTTTGGAAGCTTTGCCATTGGAAGGTCAACGTGGCCATCCGTACAAAGGGGAATGTCGTACTGGGTAATCTGGTAGCCCTTTGCAAGGTCGGGGTAAAAATAATGCTTGCGGTCAAACTTTGTAAAGCGGGCAATGTTGCAGTTAAGCGCCATTCCGGCAACAGCACCAAGTTCAACGTAGCCTTTGGAGATGCGGGGCATTGCTCCCGGAAGACCAAGGCATACCGGGCAAACGCGGGTGTTGGGCATTCCACCGTAGCGGTTTTCGCAGGCGCAGAAAGCCTTTGTGTTTGTTAAAAGCTGAGTATGGATTTCGCAGCCGATTACTATTTCATATTTGTCTATCATTTTCGTTTCCTTAACCAATTGGTGGCTAGCAGAATAAATGCTAGTTACTTTCTCCAACAGGAGATCCGCAGCCTGGGTGCTCTTCTTCCCATGCCTGTGCAACGCTCAAAATCTTTGCCTCGCTGAACATGGGGCCTGCAAACTGTATGCCAACAGGCATTGAGTCGCTCTTGCCGGTAAGGGCAGCCTTTGCAAATGGGCCGTTTCCGCCAACCGTAATTCCAGCTTCCACACCCTGACCCTTTGTGTGTCCGCAGGGAACAGAAATGCTTGGTATGCGGGCAAGGTTAACAAAAACCGTAAAGAGGTCGCTAAGGTACATCTCAAGCGGATCGTCCACCTTCTGACCCAACTTAAAGCTTGGGGTTGGGCAGGTTGGGCAAAGAATCAGGTCGTAGCTTTCAAAAAGCTTTGCAACTTCCCTCTGGATTCTTGCGCGTACGGCCATACCCTTCTTGTATGTGTTGCCGGAAAACTGCTCAGAAAGAACATAGTTACCGATTATGATTCTTCTCTTTACCTCAGGACCAAAACCTGCGCTGCGGGTGTCTACATAAAGCTGGTCGTAACCCGCCTCATTGTCTACGCGTGCTCCGTAGCGGATTCCGTCAAAGCGGCTTAGGTTGGATGCAACTTCGCTAAAGGCAATAACGTAATAGCTTGCAATGGAAGCATCCAAAACAGGAAGGTCAACAACGTCTATCTTGGCACCCTTCTGCTCAAACCATGCGCGTGTTTCCGCAAAAACCTTGCCAACGTCCTCGTCAAGACCCTTGCTTTCCAAGAACTGCTTTGGAATTGCAATCTTTAGCTTTGCAAAGTCGGCCGAAGACATTGCGCTAAGATTCTTAAGAGATGCGGCGGAAGGCAAATCGGCGGAAGTGTCATCGTAAAAGTCAACGCCAGCCATAACGCTAAGCGGAGTTGCTATGTCCTGTGGTGTGTGGCCAAGAATACCAACCTGGTCCAGGGATGAACCGTAAGCAACAACACCCCAGCGGCTTAAAACGCCATAAGTTGGCTTAAGACCGTAGATTCCGCAATAGGAAGCTGGCAAGCGGACAGAACCACCGGTTTCCGTACCAAGTGCAAAAAGCGCCTGGTTTGCAGCAACAGCCGCAGTTGAACCGCCGGAAGAACCACCGGAAACATAGTCGCGGTTAATCGGGTTGCGGGTGGGGCCGTAAGAAGAATACTCTGTGGAAGAACCCATGGCAAATTCATCCTGGTTGCAGCGTCCAAGCGGAATTGCACCAGCATTCTTTAGGCGGCCAATTACCGTTGCGTTGTAAGGGGCAACATATCCCTTTAAAATCTTGGAAGAACAGGTAAGGTGCTTTCCCTGAACCGAAATATTGTCCTTGGTTGCAAACGGAAGACCCAAAAGCGGCTTCTTTTCAAAAAGGGCATCCAGCGTACCAGCCTTCTTTGCCTCTGCAATCTCTTCGTCCGCTTTTTTTGCAAGTTCAAGCGCATCATCGTAGAGTTCAATGAATGCGTTCAGCGGCAATGCAGACTTTTGGTCGGCAGTAAAAGTGTCTATTGACTTTTGCACCAGTTGCTCGCTGGTTACCGTGCCACCCTTTAGGGCAGCAATTGTTTCTTTTATAGTATTCATAACAATTCCTTTGCAATTAAAAGAATAATAATATTCAAGGTGGGGGGAAGTCTTCTCCTCGAAGCTTCGCTGCGAATACCCCCTTCGCTTTATACACAAAGGGGGGAAGTCTCCCCCTGCGGTCGCACTTCGTTGCGCCCTACCCCCTCTGCGGGCTCAAACGCCGCCCGCAACGCCTGCTCAAAAAAAAACAGGTGTCACATATATGCCTTGCGAGTTTCGAAGAAACCCGTTAGCAAAAAGAGGTTACGGCCAACGCCAGCTTAAGCTCCCTCGCCAAGAACCTTTGGAACCTGGAAATAGCCGTCCATAAAATTAGCCGCATTGATTTTCTTTACGTCGCTCATTTCAAGACCGGGAACAACAGTGTCATCGCGAAGTTTTTCCGCATCAGTTGAAGGGTAAGCATCGTATGGATTTTCACTGTCATCGTACTTGGAAAGAATGTCAAAATAACCAACGATGTCATCCACCTGCTTCTTAAGGGTTGCCATGTCCGTACTTTCCGGGGACAGGCGAGAAAGATACAAAAGTTTTTCCAAAGTGTCCTCAGACACCTCTTTATGTGTAGTAGTAGCCATGCCGTGAATTATAGCAAATAGCGCTATTTTATGGAAGAGATTGGCAATTCTTTGTGGAAATCAAGTGCAAATCTAAAACAAACCTGGAAAGCATTATTCTAAAACACGGTAGGCTTCCATTCCCGCCGGGAACCGCGCCGAAAACCCAAAGGGTTGCTTACAACCCCATGCGCGGTAATAGGACTTTCGCTCCCTTTGGGGTTTGAAGCTACGCGACCTGTTATGCTCCGCGCGAAATGGGTTTTCGGCACGAACCCCGGCTCCATTTCAGCCTACCTACACTTTTATCGCATAGTGCAGTTTCTGTTTTCAAACAGCACTTGGTTTCCACACTGGAGGAGAGCATAGGAAAGGATAAACGACTAGCCTACATTTATCATCTTTGTAAAGAATTGAGAATTTAGATTAACACTTAATGATGACAGAGATTGGCAATTCTTTGGCCACGGCACTTGCTTTTTTTACCGCTGCTTTCCGCCCATGCCCCAGTTTTCGAGCGGAGGTTCGCTCATTACAGTCATGTACCACCACCAGAGGTGGCGGCTTGATGTGAACCGCTCAAAGCGGTTATCTCAAGTTTTCTTCTACAGTTCTGGGAACAAGCCCAGATTCTGATCCAACTTCATGTCTTCGGCTTCCTGATTCTGTATGTACTTCCGTATAGCTTCCTCATTTCTTCCGACTGTTGAGACGAAATATCCGCGAGCCCAGAAATGCTGCCCGCTGAAGTATTTCGTCCTATCGCCATACTTTCGTGCTACGTATACCGCACTTTTCCCCTTGATATACCCCATCACCTGTGCAATGGAATATTTCGGAGGCACCTCTATGAGCATATGCATGTGGTCAATCATCATATGCCCTTCCAGCACCCTGCATTCTCGGCAGGCTGCCAGTCTCCGGATTTCCTGCCCTAAGTTCTCTCGTATGGTTGCATACAGCTTTTTTCGTCTGTATTTTGGAATCCACACAATATGATACTTGTACTCCCACGTCGAATGATTTTAACTGTCGTAATCGGACATATCTTCCTCCTTTGTGTAACTTTGAGCGGTTCACACTTTGGAGTATATGTCCGATTCATACATTCCCGCAACTGTAAAACTTTCTCAGACAGCCAGCCTTAGCTGGCGGTTTTCCCTGGCAATAACATAGATTCTGTCCACTTTTAAAACCATCTACTTAAATTTACTTCTTGCACACCACATGCAAGATGCATTTTTCCTGTTTTCAAATACATCTTTTTGTTGTACACTATAAATCATGCAAACACCAGTAAACAAAAATGCCAGTAAAGAAGCCAAAGACCTTCTTTCGTTTCTGTGCAAGACAGCAGGCAACGCTATCATCACAGGACAACACACGCAAACCGTTCCCATGGAAGAAATCCAGTACATAAAGCAAATCACGGGATTCACTCCAAAACTTCGCGGCTTTGAATTGTTATCTTATTCGCCAAACATTAACTATGCAAATTCATCAAAAGAATGCCTAACAGAAATCCAAGAAAACAGGAATACCATTCAGGTTGCATTGGAATGGGCAAAACAAAAAGGCAACATTCTAACATTTTCATTCCACTGGTTCTCTCCCATTGGGGGACATGACAAAAGTTTTTATGCCAAGAATACAGATTTTGACGCAGAAAAAATTCTTGTTGACGGTACACCAGAGCGAAAAGCATTTTTCCATGATATGGACAAGATTGCTGAGCTTTTAAAGGCTTTTAAAAAGGCACGTATCCCGGTTTTGTGGCGGCCGTTTCACGAGTCAGACGGCACATGGTTCTGGTGGGGAGCAAAAGGCCCTGCGGTTGCAAAAGAACTTTACAAGCTTATGTTTAACCGCTACACCACTGTTCACCATTTGGACAACTTGCTTTGGGTCTGGAACTGCCGACAAAAAGAAGGGTACCCAGGCGATGAGTTTACAGATATAATCTCTGTAGACATTTATCTCCCGAAATATATGCCTACCGATTACAAAAATGAATATGAAGAGCTGATAGGCAACACAACAAAAAATAAAGTTGCAGCATTAGCAGAAGTTGGATACATTCCGGATGTGGAAATGCTCCAAAAAAGCCGTATTCCATGGGCATATTACATGTCTTGGTCAAAGGAATTTATAATCGGACAAAAATACAATTCTACGGAAAATTTAAAAAAGATGTATGAAAGTTCCTATTCCATAAAAAATCCGTAAAATTCTGCGAACCAACAAAACAAAACAAAACCTAACGTCTGGTTCGCAGAGCAGGCCGGTGATTTTTTCGATTGCAATTTTTTTCTGCTCGCGGCTTCTACCCGGAAAAATCGTGAGCTCTATAATCATAAAGTTTTCGGTTTTTCCTTCTGGCACTTCCCAGTTATTTTTATCAAACTCTTCAATCCGCTGGAACCTGTCCCAGTCGGCAATTCCCAAGGCGTCGGCTTAAAATACGAAGCAACGGAAACCACAAGCGCTTTTCGGAATTTATGTAAATCACGCAAGCCCCTTACGCAGTTTAAAATCCTACAAACCTCTGTTACACTAATTCTGTGGTAAAAGATATTATGATTATTCCTTCAATGAGATTGTTGAGCTTTATGTGGACTATTTCTTTCAGAGTCAAGGTGTCGGGTCAGCATTAATAGAATATGCAAAAGAAAATTATCCCGTAACATATTTGTGGGCTATTGAAAAGAATGTTGAAGCCATTCGTTTTTATGAGAGACACGTTTTTCATACCACAAAGAATAAAAAGCTCGAAGAAGGAACGACGGTATATATAGTTAAGATGGAGAGATATTGACGCACATTTTAACGAAGCAAAGCCCCGCGCGAATAAAAGTGGCAGACTCATTAAATATGACATACTGCTGTCATATTTTATATGCTATTATTTTGCCATGGATAAAAGACCTGTCTTTGAGGAAATAAGAACATACGAAGACTTCTCAAAATATTACTGGTACCGCGAAGAGCTTGTTTTGATTTGCAGAAAACTTGGCATTTGTGCCAGCGGTTACAAGGCGGAATTAAACGGGAGAATTGAAAATTATTTCAAAGGGAAAACTCCGCAAGTAAAAAAAAGCCACCAAGTGAGTGGCGCAAAGAAAAAAGTTCCTGAACTATCGCTAGAAAGTGGCCTTTTGGAATGTGGCTTTTGCTTTAGTCAGCGTTTCCGCGATTTCTTTTCTGCACAGACTGGAATCAAAAATTTTAAGTTCAATGTGGACATGGTTGCAAGCGCAAGGAAAGTCCGCGACACAAAGGACACAAGCTTTACCCTGGGCGACATGCTGGACATCTTCTACGGCCGCAAAACTTACGCCTACTACGACAAGGTTTCGCTCCAGTGGAACAAATTTGTAAAAGACTTTTTCGCAGATTCTGCAACTTCAAAATTCCCCGACAGGCTAAAAACCGCCGCCCGCCTGTGGAAAGAAGTACGGGAATCAACACGAGAAAAAATCTACAAGCATGAATTACTGGAAGAATTTAAGGAGGAACTTTAATGCCATTCGACTACAAAAAAGAATACAAGGAATTTTACCTTCCGCCTGCAAAACCGCAGCTTGTGCACATTCCAAAAATGCAATTTGTCGCAGTCCGCGGAAAAGGAAATCCAAATGACAGTGAGGGAGAATATCAGAAAGCGCTGGCTATCCTGTATGCAATTTCCTATACAATCAAAATGAGCAAAATGGGTGACCGTCGAATTGAAGGGTATTTTGACTATGTTGTTCCGCCTCTCGAAGGCTTTTGGTGGCAGGAGAAAAAGGGAATAATTGTTCCTGGCTTTGACTATAAGGACAAATCTTCATTCAACTGGATTTCTGTAATCCGTCTGCCAGATTTTGTAAATCAAAAAGATTTTGACTGGGCAAAAGAAAGTGCAGCAGCGAAAAAAAATCTGGACTGTTCCCGTGCAGAATTACTGACAATTGAAGAAGGCGACTGCGTTCAGAGTATGCACAAAGGCTCTTATAATGATGAGCCGGCGACAGTTGAAAAAATGCACGATTTTGTTTCGGCAAATGGCTATGTGCTTGATTTTTCCGCCACAAGACTTCATCACGAAATCTACCTGAGCGACCCGCGAAAAACAAGTGCTGAAAATCTAAAAACTGTAATACGACATCCTGTGAAAAAAATAGGAGAATAAAAAATGAAGTGTTGTATTGATTCTCTCTACATAATTGTTGATGATTTAGAAAGAGCAACAAACTTTTATGAAGATTTTTTTGAACAAAAGATTTGTAATAAAAGCATGTTAGGTGGATATTTTGATATTAATGGCTTCCGCTTTCATCTGTTTGCTTATAAAGAGGTTGACGAAAAGCATTCCTATGGAAGTAATTGCCTGCCAAGTATATGTTTTAAAAATATTGAAGAACTGAAGCGTAAAATCTCTGATAAAGAAATTTGTTTTCCTGTAACCAAAATAGGCAAAAACTGGGTCGCTGAATTTGTTGATTCAGAAGGAAATCATATTGAAGTTTATACAAGGATAGAAGAATGAAAGAATCAAACGAACTTTTACAAAATCTGGACAAACTTCACACTACTCCTATGGGAGTAGACCGCATACGCTGCAATCTTGGGCTTGGGGGCGATATTCCAGATGTGGTTACCTGGTGCAAAAGTCAAATTGAATCTCCAGAGGCAACAATTACACGCAGGGGAAAAAACTGGTATTGCACAATCGGTAGCTGCATCATCACAGTGAATGCCTATAGTTACACAATAATTACTGCCCACCATGCGAACGTGATTTAAGAAACACAAATATACGCGCTTGCTTTGTTTGTTCCTAGGCAAAAAGGAAAAGCTTTACCCTCGCTATAAAGCATCACTCTATAAAACATTACTCTATAAAACATCACTTGCAACGTAAGCCCTGCCTCGGTAGAATGGCCTTATGAAAGTGATGATTGCGAGCGACATTCACGGCTCTGCTGCCTTTTGCGCAAAGATGGCGGAGCGTTTTAGGGAAGAGGATGCGGACAGGTTTTTGCTTTTGGGAGACTTGCTTTACCACGGGCCGCGCAATGAACTGCCGCTGGAGTACGAGCCAAAGAAAGTTATAGAAATGCTGAATGCACTTGGACAGAGGATTTTTTGCGTTCAGGGCAACTGCGATTCCCAGGTGGACCAGATGGTGCTTGGTTTTCCCATTTGCGCAGAATACGCAGTTTTTGCTGCGGGCAAGCGTCTTGTTTACGCAAGCCACGGCCACATTTTTAATGCCGAAAACCCACCGCCTCTTTGCAACGGCGACATTCTTCTTTGCGGGCACACCCACGTTCCGGCAAAAAAGTCTTGCGGAAAGTTCACCTATCTGAATCCGGGTTCGGTTTCCATTCCAAAGGAAAACAGTGCGCACTCCTACATGGTCTACGAGAACGGTCTTTTTGTTTGGAAAAACCTTGTGGACGGAAAGGCTTATGATGAGTTTAGCATTTAGCTTACCACTATTCCTGCTTAGCAAATAATTGTGCACAGAAGAAAACGGAAATCAGTTTTGTGCGTAGCGGGAAGCGAAATATGGCTGAAAATCCATTTGCGGGGTGCGAACGAAGTGAGTCAGATTACTGCTTCCTGTTTAGCAAATAAGTGTGCGCAGAAGTAGGCGGAAGAGCGTATTGGCATGGCGCGACTTTGCATCCTGCTTTTGCCCTAAAAGACCGCAGGTCGTTTGACGGCAACTGGAGCGACAGGACAATACACTCTGGGAGCCTAATTCTGCGCAGTGTTACCTTTGCCAAAGAAGAATTTGAAACACATGCCAGTTTGTGGTAATATAAAGACGCATTATGACTGCTTTGGACGAAATCAAGAGACTTGCGCAAAAAGAATTTCCTCTCTTTATAAAATACATTTGTGACGGCCTTACCGGGGCACTTGTTCAGAACACGCATTTTTTCCCCATGCCCGTTAGGGTGAACTTTGCAAAGGAAGCAGAAAATCCAGAGGAAAAGGCACAGATTCTTAGCGAACTTTACGAGAACAGCAAGAATGTCTGCGGTTCGGGCTACACGCTGGAGATTGAGCTTGTCAGTACACGCAGCAAGGGCAACCGCAAGGTCCTAAAGCGGATATGCTTTTTAACGGAAGACGACTACCTGGCATTTATGATAAAGAGCGGCTTGCCGGAAAGTTTACAGGCCGAATCTGACTGCGAGACAGAAGGCTTCAACGAGGCAATCTTTGTGATTATAGAATCGGGGCTTCTGCTAGAAAAGGACATACCAGACTGGGCCCTGAAGCATATTGAGGAACTTGGCCGCTACCACGAAGACGAGCACTTCTGGCAGAACATCTGCAAAGTGGCGCGCTGGCTAAAGACTAACAAGAACTGCAACCTTTACATACGAGAGCTGCCCTTCATAAATTCAATCCCGCCCAAATTTATAGAAGAAAACAAAAACCTTATCCATTCCCTGGTAACGCAGGATGCCATAAAAATCTCCTTTGAGGCAGACCACGGCCTTTTGGGAAAGCAGACAACGGTAAGATTCCGCTCGCTTTGCAAAGAAGTCCCGCTGATGCTTGGCCAGATGGAGCTAAAGGAGCTTACTGTTCCAATAGAAGACTTCTGCAACCTTCCCAAAAGCGGCATCTTGCAGGGCATAGAAAATGTCTTCATCGTGGAAACGGAGATGGTCTACCTTACCTTTCCCGAATGCAAGAAAAGCCTCTGCATACTGGCTCAGGGCTACAACGCAAACGTCCTAAAGCTCTGCGACTGGCTAAAGGAATTCCCCCTCTACTATTTTGGCAACTGCAGCGAAAATTCATTCAGCATGCTTTCCAGCCTAAGGGGCTACTTTGAAAACTTAAAGTCCTTCTGCATGGACATGGCAACAATCAACGCCTACAAAGACTGCCTGCAAAAAGGGGACAATTCTTTTGTTCAGACCATTCCGCCCAACCTTGACTATGCAGAAAACCAGGCCTATCTTTTCCTTCATGATTCAGAGGAAAAAAATTGCCTTAGCCAGGACAATATTTCAATAGAATATATTCAAAAAGCCCTTGCACAACTTTTCCATGATTGTTAAAATTAGTCTTAATGAAGTCGGGTCGTTTTTTTAAGTTTTCCTTTTTTTCTGCCGCAATTTTCCTTTGTCTCGCAAAAGCGGCAGCATCGGATTTTTCCGTAAAGCAGGCATTAATTTCAAAGCCTGTACCAAAGGAACTGCATTTCATTCAGGATGCCTACCCGGACTTGATTTTCTTTCTTTCTTACGACACGAACATAGGCGACTGGTGCATAACCATACGCATTCCCCCGGACCCAGACCGCGGCGGCCATTACGAAAGCGCAGAATTTTACTGGGCGGACGGAAAGCTTCTGCCAAGGGAAGAGCTTGCAAACAAAAAAGCCTACACGGAAATCCTATACAAATACCCAGAACTCTCCTGCGCACCGGAAAAGCTTACAAAAGCGGAGCGGCAAAAAATAAAGGATGAATATTCGGCGGCAAACAGAAAGACTTCCCCCGGCACCCCCATGTTCTTCTTTGACAAGGTTTATTCTGCCACCGGCAAGGCGGACATGGAATCCCACTTGGTCCGCACAACCTTCCTCGGACACCCGACAAGGATTCACGAGCGCATTTACTACCAGTTCAAGGAAGCGGAAAAGAAGATAAAAAAAGCCGCAAGCAAGGACAAGGAACTACAGGCCTTTATAAAAACCATAAAATCATCCGCAGCCTACAACTGGAGGATTATCGCCGGCACAAACAGGCTTTCCTTCCATAGCTACGGCATTGCAATAGACGTTCTGCCCAAAAAGCTGAACGGCAAGTCTATCTTCTGGCAGTACGAAACAGGCAGGAACCCCAACAACTGGATGGCAATTCCAAATTCCAAGAGGTGGATTCCGCCAAAGAAATTCATAGACATTTTTGAAAAAGAAGGATTCATTTGGGGTGGCAATTGGGTTAACTTTGACAACATGCACTTTGAATACCACCCGGAACTTCTTTTATTCAACGGCATAGAGGTGGAAAAATGAGACTTGAACAGGCAATTAAAATCGTAAGCGAACATATTGACTCTCTTTTGTGCAAGAAAGAAAAAATCATAGTTGCAATAGACGGCATTTCCGCCTCCGACAAATCAATGCTGGCCCACGTCCTCCACAGAATCTACATTCCTGACACCACGATTTTCCGCACGGATGACTTTTCGCTCAGGAAGGAACAGCGTGACCCCAAGCGCATTGCAAAGCCAGGCTACAACTTTGACTGGGAACGATTTGAGCAGCAAGTCCTTATTCCCCTTTCCCAGGACAAGCCTGTAATCTACCAGCGCTTCAACTTTTCCACGGAGGAACTGGAGCCTTCACTTACAGTCATACCGGCAAAAATAAACATCGTTGAAGGAACATTCTGCATGAACGAAAACCTTCAGAAATACTACGACTTTTCCGTTCTGGTAAGGATGCTTCCGTCAGCACTGGAAGAAAGGCTAAAGAACCGCTCCACCGCAAAGAATTCCATCTTTGCATCAAGGCAGCCGCTTGAAGAAATCTATTTTGAAAAGACAGATGTAGCCTCAAAGTGCTCCCTTGTCCTTGATTTGGAATAGCGGGTCAAAACGATGGGCAAAGACAAGGGCTTTATCCTTCTGACACTGGCAAGCACTGCGTGTGCGGCGGCATTTGCCGGTGCAATAGTCCTCTACGAGCTGAATGTCTTTAGGGGCCTGGACAAGCTTTCTTACGCACGTTTGTGGTGCGACGGTTGCTTTATTTCCGCAGTGTTTTTTTTGGGTGCAGGAATTCTTGTCGCTGTAAAAAGGAACGGAGGCTTTGACTCCATAAACTACGCTTTTTTACAGCTGTCAAAAAGATTCTGGCGGCCAAGTAAAAATTCCGACGGCTGCAAAAATCAGAGCTACCTTGAATACGTAAGGGAAAGGCATGCAGGCGGAAAAAAAAGCCCCCACCCTGCAATAATGATTTCGGGAGGCATAATGCTCTTGGCATCCTTCATTCTTCTTTCATTGGCATAAGCCTGTTTTTCTTTAGCCTCATGTAAAAGAAAATGGAAACTGCAACCGACACAACTTCCGCAATTGGAAAGGCAAACCAGACATTGCGGATATTTCCGGTAAGTGCCAGAAAATATGCCACTGGCAAAAGGACGACAAGCTGCCTCATAAAGGCAACAATCATGCTGTAGATTGCAGACCTGAAAGCCTGGAAGGCAGACGAAAGTGTTATTGCAACTGCCGCCCCGATGAAACTGGGCGCAATTATCCTTATTGCAGGAACTCCAATCTTAAGCATTTCCTCCGTTGCGGAAAAAAGCATCAAAAGCCTTCCCGGAATCAGCTCGAACAAAATCACTCCAAAGCCCATTATCGAAAGGGCAAACAAAAGCCCAGTGCGTACAGTCGAAAGTATCCTTTTCTTTTTGCAGGCCCCGTAGTTGTATGCAATTATAGGAACAAGGCCGCTGTTCAGCCCGAAGATGGGCATAAAGAGGAAGCTGTTCAGCTTAAAATATACACCGTAGACAGCAATCGCCGTCGTGCTGAACATTCCCAGAATCAGGTTTAAAAGATAAGTGGTGAGCGAAGTTGCCCCGTTCAAGAGGATTGTGGGAAGTGCCACAAGATAAACCTGCCTTATAGTTGCAAGGTGCGGCCTGAATTTTTTAAATTCAAATTTAATCTCCCTGTTGAAGGAAAGGTTAAAGACAAGGGAAAGGACCATGCTAAGGCACTGACCGATTACAGTTGCAATTGCGGCACCGGCAACGCCAAGCCTTGGAAAAGGACCAAGCCCAAAGATAAGGCAGCAGTCAAGGATTATGTTGCAGAAGGCACCGGAAATCTGGGAAATCATCGTAAAAAGGGTGCGCCCCGTAGCCTGCAAAAGCCTGTCCAACATCATCACGCCAAACATTCCAACGGATGCCCTCATCACAATGGAAGCATACTCCTCGCCGTAGGAAACAATCTGGTCTACCCCCTTTGCGGAAAAGACAAAATATGGATGCAGAATAAAAAAGGAAAGGCAAAGGAAAAGAAGGTAGGTGCAAAGCGCAAGGAAGATACCGTTCATGGCTGCCCTGTTCACATCCTCCATCTTTTTTTGACCAAGGCGGGTGGAAAGCAGTGCGTTAACACCAACAGCCGTTCCTACTCCAAAGGCAACCATCAGGTTCTGCAGGGGGAAGGCCAGCGAAAGTGCAGTAAGCGCATTCTCGTTTATCCGGCCAACCAGAGCGGAATCCACGATATTGTAAAGCGACTGGATGAACATGGAAATCATCATCGGAAGCGACATGTTCACGATGAGCCTGGGAACACTCATCGTCCCCATTTTGTTTTCTCTAAGTTGAGGCATGGGAACAATAATATTGATATTCAAAAAGAGTGTCAAACATAGCCGTTTAATATTTTGAACGCTAGTCTTCTGGACGGAAGCCCTATCTGCACTACCATTTATTTTATATCTAACTCGGCCGACCTTTCTTTTCGTCACCGCCGTTCCGGGGTTCCGCCTTTCGGCTCCATTCTCTGCGAGAACGCTGCGCGCCCCTCCATGGCGGCGTAGGCTTTTTTAGATGAAATTTGTCCAGGCATGCTCCTCTTTTTCCGGCAAGCCAAATTCCTTTTTCCCCAAGGCAATGGATTTTATTAAGAAGGACATGTTGCGGGCAAGAACCCTGAGTGTCTGCATACCTTCCTTGTCCTCAGAGGCCTCTCCCGGAATTCCACCGTGAATATTGTTCCAGTACTGGCTGCTTGCAACAGGCATTCCGCTGATTGTAAAGAATTTGTTCACAACATCAAAGGAAGCTGTAGTTCCTCCGCGGCGGGCACAAACAAAGCCTGCACCCACCTTCATCGTCTTGTCAAAGTGGCTGCTGTAGAAAAGCCTCTGCAAAAAGGCCTGCACGGTTGCATTGGGGGCAGAGTAATAAACAGGAGTTCCAACGACCAGCCCGTCTGCGTCCTTAAACTTTGCGGCAAATTCATTCACTGCGTCATCAAAAACGCAGCGTCCAAGTTCTCCGCAGCGGTTACAGGCAATGCAGCCCCTTATGTCCTTGTTTCCAATATTGTATATTTCCGCCTCAATCCCCTGCTGGTCAAAAATATTTTTCATCTCATTAAGCCCAAGCAGAGTGTTGCTCTTTTGCCTTGGACTACCGTTTACCAATAAAACCTTCATACAGCCTCCTCTTTTATTCAACACTTTATGCTAAACCCTTACCCTTAAAAATGTCAATGCGCCACTTAAAATTTGCTCGCTTGTAAAAATTCGGCTTTACTTTTATACTCTTACTGTAAGAGGTATTTTATGAACAGGTTCAGTTTTTTTGTGGGAGCCCTTTCTCTGGCTGTGCTAGCATTTATTGGATGCGAAAGCGTTCCTAAAAAACCGGCAACGGTAGTTTATAAATATGATAACAATGGCAGCCCGGTAGAAATAACTGTTTTAAACACAAGTGCAAAAAGCAAGGAGCCCAGTTCATGCACTGTCATGCTTTGCGCAAATCCAACAACAGGATACTCGTGGTCATACCGCCTAACACCAGACAAGGTTCTAAAGGTTACAGACGAAAAATATGTTCAGGATAAAAAGGATTCCCGCACAGTTGGAACAGGAGGAAAGCAGTACTATATTTTTACTCCCCAAAAGCAGGGAATTGCGGATGCTGTCTTAACCTACTCCCGCCCCTGGGAAAAAACAAAATTGGATCAGAAGATAAGAATAAAATTCAGCATAGACAGGAATAAAGACATTTATGTTCAGGATGTAATTTTCTAAGCAGACAGATTAAAGTATAACTTTAATGCAATACCAGGCAAATATTGCTACACTGATTGTAAGGCACACAAATCAAAAGCTGACTGCCGCAAAAAGACGGACTGTCGATTTGTGCTTAAAGAAACAATTTTTTTAATTGCTTTTTGACAAAAAAAGTGTTTTTTTGGCTGATTCTTTTTTTTCTTGTGCTATATTATCGCAAGGAATGGAGGTGAACCTATGACTTTTCCTAAGGATTTTATTTGGGGCGCAGCAACCGCCAGTTATCAGATAGAAGGAGCCGCAAACGAAGACGGCAGGCAGGAATCCGTTTGGGATGCTTTTAGCCACACACCAGGCAAAACAAAATTTGGTGCAACAGGAGACATTGCCTGTGACCACTACCACCGCTACAAGGAAGACATAGAGCTTTTCTCTGAGCTGGGAATTCCAAACTACCGCTTTTCTGTTGCATGGCCACGCGTGTTAAGCTACGACAGCGACACAAAGGGTGGTGCAATTCACGGAATTGTAAACCAGAAAGGCCTTGACTTTTACGACCGCCTTATAGATGCACTTCTGGAAAAAAACATAACTCCTTGGCTTACGCTTTTCCACTGGGACTTGCCTCTTGTTCTTGAACGCAAGGGTGGCTGGCGCAACAGGGACGTCCGCTATTGGGCAGGTGAATACACGGAGCTTATCGTAAAAAAATTCGGTGACCGCGTAAAAAATTTCTTTACGCTGAACGAGATGCCCTGCATTCTTGGTGGCTACATGGGTTGGATGGCACCGGGACTTGAACTTTCTCGCCGCGAACTTCTTAATACTGTTCACAACATTCTTCTTACACAGGGAACAATGGTTCAGGCCATTAGGGCAAATGCTTCTGAAGGAACCAAGGTTGGACTTGCCCACTGTGGCTTTGCAAACTTTCCTGCTACTGATTCTGCAGAAGATATAGCGGCCTTTGAAAAGTCAATGGACATATTTGAATCTGCACCAGAATCATGGCACCCACAGAAGGGCTCTGGTATTCTTTACGGCGGAAGCCTGCACTACTGGTGTGACCCAATTTATTTTGGATCTTACCCCAAGGATGCAGACAAAACATTCGGTTCGGACATGCCGGAAATTCTTGACGGTGACATGAAGATTATCTCTTCTCCGGTGGATTTCCACGGGCAGAATATTTACGAAGGAATTGCAATCTGCGCGCCAACTTCGGAAAAAGACAAGGAGCAGGGTTTCTCCGTAAAGGAATTCCCCTACGGCTACCCGACGACCGGTGCAAAGTGGAATATTACTCCGCGTTCTATGCATCACTTTACAAAGCACATCTACGACCGCTACAAGAAGCCTGTTATCATAAGCGAAAACGGCCTTAGCACAAGTGACTACATAAGCCCGGACGGCAAGATTCACGACACGCTCCGCATTGACTTTACGAATGCCTATCTGAACGAGCTTGGCAAATCCATTCAGGACGGGGCAGACATTCGCGGTTACTTCCACTGGTCCATCCTAGACAACTTTGAATGGGCACGCGGCTATACCGAAAGGTTTGGCCTTGTTCACGTAGACTACACAAGCCTAAAGCGCACGCCAAAAGACAGCGCCTACTGGTACAGGGACGTTATAAAAAACAACGGAACCATGTAACGCCTTCCAGAATAAAGCCCCCCACTTGACCATGTCTGCATTTTTATGCTAAACTAAATTCAACTTTTGGGGGTGTAGCTCAACTGGCTAGAGCGCCTGCATGGCATGCAGGAGGTAAGGGATTCGACTTCCCTCATCTCCATCAAGTAGACTGTTGCAAATAAGCGACAGTCTTTTTTTTGCATAAATTCTTAACCAAAGCGAATCCCTTAGCGTAGTGAGCGTCGCATGCTACGCATGCTTACCGAGTTTCCTTCGGAAACTCGCGGTTTTATATGCTACGAATCGAATACATGAAAACAGAATAATACGGGCGTCAGCGAACGGAGCCGCACGGAGGGAGGCACACGGATGTGCCGACCGGAATGAGGGATTCGACTTCCCTCATCTCCATCAAGATACATAGGCACTATGATTAAAAAACTCTGATTAATACAGAAGATTGTCGGGTCTTTAGCAGCGACAGGGGACAAAACCTACGCCCGATTGGAAGGGCGCACGGAAGTGCGTTACCGCAACGCGGTAATGGAGCCGAAAGGCGGAACCCTGGAAAGCGGGTAGAAATTGCATCCGTGCAATTTCTACCCGTGAGTTTTCTGCGAAAACTCACCAGCCGTTACGCTAACATTTAACGCGCCATCCGTGGCGCTATCGATTTGGAAATGGTAGAAATTGCATGGGTTGGACGGTTCCGAAGGACCGGACACAGTTGAAAATAGCCTGCCGTCCAGATAACTAATTTGCAAAGAAAACTAGTTTGCCAAATATGCATGTATCAGGACAATAACAAAAGCACAAGCCACAATCAAACGGAGGCCTGTTCCGGTTACAAAGCCAAGGAAAGCAAAGGCAGCAGACTTTATGGCCCTCTTTACATCGGAACGGTCGTGTATCAATTCACCAATGAATGCACCCACAAAGGGACCTGCAAGAATGCCTATAAAGCCACCAAAAAAAAGACCGGCAAATGTTCCCACGATTGCACCCAGGGAACCCGCCTTGGAACCTCCGGCCTTGACGGTAAAAAACGAAGGCACAAAATTGTTCACCACTTCCACGAGCACCGTAATGACCGCACAGACTATAAGAGTTGCAAGGGAAAGATTACATGATTCAACAAAATAGGATGCCAGCATTCCGCCCCAGCACAAGGGTGTTCCCGCAAGTCCCGGTATTATGCAGCCGACTATTCCCAAAAAGACCAGCAAAAATGTGAGGACGATTAGTAAAATATCAACTGCAGTAATAGAGAACGAAATTGATTCCATACAAAAACTATAGAACAATTCTAGTCCAAATTCAACAGACGGCGGGTCTTTTTTATTCGAACGGCAGAACTTACAGGAATGCAAATCTTTTCCCCGCTAGAGGAAAGTTCCATAAGAAGCAGAGCACCGGGTTTTGCATCGGAAGTTTTTTTGTTAAGGTCAAGCGGCTTGCCTGCAAGAGACTGCCCGCCGTCAAGCTCCACTTCCAAAATGCCACCGTTTTGAATGGCACTTTCTATTACATGGATTTTACCTGTGTAGTCCATCCCACCAGCTTCCACTTTTTCAAAGCGAACGCTCTCTCCGACAAGCTGGGACTTGTTAAGCACAATCTTTCTGTTTATCCTGTCCAAAAGGCCTTCCCTCTGATCCTGGTGCAAATTCATTCCATCCAGTTCTTTCTTTAGCGCATCCAGTATTTCCTTCTGCCTGTCCCTATCCACCTTGTGAACAGCCTCTTTTTTTTCTTTAGATTCAATTTTTTTCTCCGGCTCATCAAGCGGCAAAAAGGAAAGCATGCGGTTCTGGCCTGGGGCAAGCTTCATGTTGCCTATAAAATCGAGGCCGCTCTTTTCAATTACAGTCTGGGCCTTGGCATCGTCCGCAAAAGAAAGGAAAAACACTCCGGCGGAAAGCTCTTCCGCTATGTAGGGCGAAAGGACCGGATTGTTTTTAATGAACTGGGCATTTTCTTCTTTTACCTTTAGGACATAGCCCTTGTAAAGCGAAGCAGATTTGTATGAGCTGTACCACTCTTCCAAAGAAATCTGGATGTTCTGCTGAATTTTATACGATGAATACTTTTCCAGAAGCAAAGAAATTTTTTCCGGGGTAAAACCTGCATCAAAAGCGCGTATTGCACCGCTACGGTTTATTTCAAAAACGGCGGCGGTGTCATAGTGCTTTATTTGCATAAAATAAATAAAGGGCAAAAGCTCCTGCAGGTTAAGCCCCGGAAGAAGGGTAACAGAAAATGCAGAATCTATGCTTAGAACCTTTGTGCTTGAAGACCCGGCATTTTTTTCTTCGTCAAAAAAGCTGCTCCTCTTGTACAGGGTATTTCCATCCAAGTCTTTTCCGCATACGCAGAGGAGGGAAAATTCAAGGGCTGAATCCGCCAGTGCCTTTACAAGACTTCCGTCGGTAAGTTCCGGGGGCAAAGAAGATTCATTACCCGGCGCCGCAGAAGACGCAGCAGAGAAAAGTATTCTTCCAAAGCGGCCTGCCGTTTCTCCCGCCACCTTTTCCTTTTCCAAAAGAAAGAGCTGGGTAAGCTGAACCAGTGTGCAGCCGCTGCTCGGAATTGCATACAGCGTGCAGAAAAAAATCTGCGCGTTCATCTGCATGGTTTTTCTTGGAAAGTGGGCAACAGATGCCGTAGCCAGATAAAGATACTGGGCTTTTTCTTCCATTGAGGCAAAGCTTTCCAGACGGTCCAAGTCTACGCTGATTCCCTTTTCCAAGGCGCAAAAAATGGAAAGGTTTGTAAAAGCTGCAGTAAGTTTTTCAAGGCAAGATTTTCCAAGTCCCCTAAAGACTTCCTGCATCTCCGCAAGGCTGTGTTTTTTTAGGGAACCGTCGTTCTTGCAAAGGTCGGGATGGGAAATTGCAAAGGAACAGAAGCTTGCCAAAAACTGGGGGCTCAAAGTACATGGTGTGCTGGCTGATTCCCCCGCCCCTTTTTGCAGGGGGGAATTTGGCTTTTCGTCCTCAAGCCCGGCTTTTTCCGAACCGCTAAAAAGAATGTCCGTCTGCAAAAGAGGATCAAGTTCATCTTCCAAAAGCGGGTTTATGCGCAGTTCATTTGCCCCGGAATCCTTGTCCGTAAAGCTAAAAAGAATAAGGCGTTCCTGGAGGTTTATTATGTGCTCGTTCAAGTCATTGGGAAATCTTGCCCCCTGAGATTTTGCTTCCATAAAGGAAAGTATCTTTGAGACGGTGCAGTCACGGACGGTCTTTACTATGGTAAGGATTTTAAGGTCACCGCTTCCCAAAAGGCTTATCAAAGTTTCCCGGTTTTCCTTCTTGCGCAAAAATGAAGAAAGGTCTTCTATAAGTTTCTGCTTGTTGTAGGGTGTCTTTATCTCGCCAAGGTACATGCGCATTATGTCAAAAAACATAACTTCGTCCATGGTGGCCATACTTTCGCGCCAGTCTATTATGCGCTGAACTTTAGGTGTTATAACTGCCATCATTCTGCTCCAAAACCGTCAATGCAGAGCGAAGCGGTTGAATCCAGCTCGTCCAGGCTTGACTCGTCATTGTATCTTAGGATTCTGTAGGAATAGCCCTGCTCGGCAAGGAATTTCTGCCTGTTGCTGCCAAAATCCTCTTCAACCGTATTGCGGGTAATCAGGGTAAAGAAGCGGGATGTGCGCTCCTTGGGGCGGAGGATTCTTCCAAGCCTCTGGGCTTCTTCCTGCCTAGAGCCAAATGTTCCGCTTACCTGAATTGCCATGCTTGCGTCCGGAAGGTCTATGGCAAAGTTTGCGACCTTGCTTACCACAAGCACGTGAATGCTGCCGCTCCTAAAGTCTGCATAAATTTTGTCGCGCTCGGAGTTGGGCGTTTTTCCGGTGATGATGGGGGCATCCAAAAGCTTTGCAAGATTGTGCAGCTGGTCTAGGTACTGGCCAATTACAAGAATCTTGTCCTGGGGGAATTTTTTTACAAGCTCCACAACGATTTTGTCCTTTACTGGATTTTCACTTGCAATCTTGTGCTTTGCCCTCTGCTGGGCAACCGCATAATCAATTTCCTTGTCGGGAGGAAGTCCAAGGCGGACCTCCACGCATTCGGCACTGGCAATCCAGCCGGAACGTTCAAGCTCCTTCCAGGGAACATCGTACCGCTTGGGGCCTACCAAAGAAAAGACATAGCCTTCGCAGCCGTCTTCGCGGACAAGAGTTGCGGTTAGTCCAACCCGCCGCACAGCCTGAATCTCTGCTGCCACCCTAAAGACCGGGGCAGGAAGTGTGTGAACTTCGTCGTAGATTATAAGCCCCCACTTGTTCTGCCTAAAAAGCGCAAAGTGCGGATAGGGGCCAACCTTGTCGGGCCGCCAGGTAAGAATCTGGTAGGTTGCAACCGTAACCGGAAGGATTGTCTTGTTTTCGCCAGTGTATTCAGCAATCTGGTCGCGCTCAAGGTTTGTCTTGTCTACAAGTTCGTCTATCCACTGGTGGACTGCGCTTATGTTTGTGGTGACAATCAGCGTGTTGGTTTTTAGCATGGACATAATCAGCATGCCAACGATGGTTTTTCCGGCACCGCAGGGAAGCACAATTGTACCAAAGCCAGTACCAGGCCCCCTGTCGCCAATAAGAGCCTGGGCAGACTTCTTCTGGTACTCGCGGATTTCAAAAGGCTTTCCACCGAGGGTCTTTTCCCTAAGGCTAATTTGTAGCGGGGCACCGTCCTGCAGGGGAACATCGTCTTTTACAGGCCAGCCCAGTTTTAAAAGCTGCTGTTTTACGGTACCGCGGTCTGTAAGGTTTAGGATAAAGCAGTATTTTTTTTCTTCGTCGCTAACAGAAACTCCCTTGGAAGACTGGGCATCAACTTCTTCGTAGCTACAGGGAAGCATCAGTTTTTGAACGGCGGGATTTGCGCTTATTTCCTTAAAGACATAAGGTGAAGACGAAACCAGATAAAGATATTCTTCTTTGCCACTAGGACAGGGGACAAGGCGCAGTTTGCCAAAGCGGTTTGCCGTTTCCGAAATCCACACAAGCACGTTCTGGGGAACTTCGTAGCGAGAAAATTTCTTGAGCACGTCAATTGCATCCTGACTTGTAAAGCCTGCACTGGCAGCATTCCACAAAGAAAGTGGTGTGAGGGCGTAGGTGTGCAAATGCTCCGGCGAGCGCAATAGTTCCGCAAAGGGAATAAGGGCATTGCGGCATTCCTCCGCAAGCGGTGCATGAACATCCAGCAAGAGAGTACGGTCCGATTGTACAATTAAAGGCATATCCTGTGGCATAACGGTATATTATACAACATAAAGCGCAAATAGTTAATAGGATAATTTTTAGTTTTTAGGCACAGTAAAAAAAGTAAGCCAGCTCCAGAAAAATAAAAATCAAAAAGAAAGCGTATTCCCTTTTAAGTGTTCTCCAAATTTGGTATAATCCTAAAAAAAGGGCGGAGGTCTCTTATGGAAAAAATTATCAGCAGCCTGCTTGAAACAGACATGTACAAATTCAGCATGGGACAGGCTATTTACCACAAATTCCCAAGCTATGTAACTACATGGGATTTTAAGTGCCGCAATGAGGGCGTTAAGTTTACCCACGAGATGGTGGAGGAAATCCGCGAACAGGTTAAGGCA
>JAILHV010000224.1 GCA_024695625.1 Treponema sp. | reverse complement strand
CGAGATTCCAGTTCAGATTAACGACCAGATGGTTGTTGAATACTACTCAAAATAAGGCATAACCCGCAAAGGGAGCTTAATTTTGCAGCAAAAGCCCTTTTTCCGCCAAACAAACCGGCAGAAAGAGGGCATTTTTTTTGAATCAATCCAATCTAAAAATCAACCCATGGGGCAGGCAGATGACACAGGAAGAAAAAGACAGGCTTTATTCGGACGCAGAAAGGCTTATTTCCGTTTACAATGAATTTTTCCCGGCAAAAGACGGCAAGGTCTTGGACAAAGAGGCAACAAAGAACTGCATTCTAAAGATGAACCAGGCTGCCATAAAAGACCAGGGAGAATGCCAGGCCCTTAGCGGATGGATGGAGAGCACCGACTTCTTTGCAAGCCCAGCATCCACACGGTTCCACGGCAACTACGACGGTGGACTTGCTGCCCATTCGCTCGCCGTTGCAAGGCAGGCCCTTCTTGTAACAAAGCCCTTCATGGAAAACTACTTTCTTAGCCCCGCAGCACAAAAATTCACGGAAAAATACAGCGTAAGCGCAAGCGACATATACATAAGCGCAATTACCCATGACTTCTGCAAGGCTGACAGCTATAAGATTGAATGGCATAACACAAAGGACATATTCGGCAACTGGAAAAAAACGCCGGTCTACAAAACAAAGTCGGACTTACGCGCATTGGGCCACGGCAACGAGTCAGTGCTGCGCGTCCTTGAGGCCATGCCCTCACTTATCAAGAAGCGCCCCGTACTGGAAGCAATCAGCCGCCACATGGGATTTTCCGACCTTTCAGAAACGGAAAGCTACAACTACACAAACATTCTGGACAACCCGCTCGTACTGCTGATTCAGTTTGCAGACCAAAGTGCCGCTCAGTGGTACGACTGCTGATTTTTCTGCAAGCCCAGCGTTACGAATTTCCGGCTTTAGGGAAGCACATCCCACTTTTGCGGGCTAGCATTTTTTACGTCTGCATAGTGCTTTTCCTTTTCCTTGTAAAGCTCCCTGTCCGCAAGGGAAAGCAGCGTGTGCAGGCTGGAACTTGAATTCTTGCTGAAGGGAACGCAGCCTATGCTTATGGAAAGCGTAAATTCCTCTCCGGAAGACTTATTGTATTCCTTGCATTTTTCCTTGATTTTCTTGTAGAGGGACTCAAACTTTTCTTCAGTCAGCCTTGGTGCAATCACCGCAAATTCATCGCCGCCAAGCCTTCCTATAGTGCATTCCTTTCCAAATATTTCCTTTAGTATCGCAGCCTCGGCCCTGATCGCCTTGTCGCCGCTTGAATGCCCGTAAGTGTCGTTGATTTTCTTAAGGCCGTCAATGTCGCCAAAAAGAATGACGCCGCTTTTTCCCTTCTTTAGCGAGTCCATGAGCATGTCCTTTCCAAGGGTCATAAAGCCACGCCTGTTCAAAAGCCCCGTCATCTCGTCAGTCACGGAAACAGTCTTTGCAAGTTCCACTTCCCTCAAAACCTTGTTCGTGGCAAATGCGTTTGCAATCGTCGAAGAAAGCATCTTAAAGGAGATGGAATATATAGTCGGGTCGTAGGGGCCCCTTTTGTAGAGTGCATAGCCGTAGAGGATGGTTCCCTTGTAGATGGCCACAACCTGAACGTTCTCGTAGTCAGATATAAGTCCGTCGGGCAGAAGGGTCTCATTGGGGTTGAACCCTATCTTTTCCTCGTCGTAGTAAACAGCCTTTTCCGCCGTATTGTCGTATGCCATAAAGACATAGGCCTCCTGGGGCAGGGAAAAATACTCAAACTTGTCGGTGGCAACGGGGTTCTTAAAAAAGCAAAGGGCCGCACCCTGTATTCCAAAGGAAGTAAAGTCGTCCCGGGTCCTGTGGCTAAGCGCAGAAAGTGATATGTCCGCCTGCATGTTTGTGTAAAGCTGGGTAATCCTTATAAAGTGGTTCCTGTTGGTAAACCACTTTGAAACTTCATAAAAGCTTACGTCCTTTATTTCAGACTCGTGAAGGCTGCCCTTTGAGTCAAGGTAAAGCCCCTTCTTCATGTCTGCGGAAATGCACCTGCATGATTCCCTGTAGATTACCGTTGACTCTATGACCTTTTTGTGGGGAACTGGATTTCCCTTTATCTGGTCGTAAAGCATCTTTGCGGCCGCATAGCCCTGCTTGTAAATGTTCTGGTTTATTGTGGTAAGAGAGGGCGTTATGCAGGAAGAGCGCATCTCGTCGTCAAAGCCGGTTACAATCACCTTTTTTGGAACCGCAATCCCCGCGCTCTTTAGCGTGTCTATGCAGGCACAGGCCATCTCGTCGTTCATGCAGACAATGGCATCATACTTGCAGGACTTGCTGTCCACTTCCTTAAGTGCCTCCACTGTTTGCACGTAACCCAGGTTGTTGGCGTAGATTATGTTTTCCTCAAGATTCTGTTCCACCATCACCTGGCGGTAAATCTCCGTGCGCAGCTGAACGTCATTCGCGTGGGAATTTACCGTAAGAAGGGCAATTTTTTTGCATGAGTGCTTGACTATCAAGTGCTCTATCAGTTCCTTCATGCTTTTTTTGCAGGAAGAAATTACGCAGGGGTACTGGGGAAAGTCGTAGCCTATGGAAACAATTTTTATTGGCGCAAAAGACTTAAGGTAGGACTCCAGGTATTCAGGAGTTGTGTTGTAAAGCTGGGGGCCGCTTACAAAAATCATGCCGGAAACCGTATTGGCGCTTATGAGCGAGGCAATGGAAAGCCTCTGGTAGCCGTAGGTTTTGCTGGGTGAATTGATGTTGCCGGTTTCAAAAATTATCATTTCCATCCCCTGCTTCTTAAAAAAAGCGCGGGCTCCCTCTATAAGGCCAAGGGAATATTCCGGTTCTGCAAAATCTATGAAAAAAGCAACTTTATTGCTGGTGTCCATGGCTCTATTTTACACTAGATTGCAACAAATGTGAACACGGTCCAATAGCTGTTTCTTTATTCATTTTTTGAATTTGGACGGTGCTTTTTTATACTCTACCATCCCTTCCTCGGCTAAAATCGGCCTTCATGCCAAATCGTCACCCGCTTTCCAGGGTTCCGGCTTTCGCCTCCATTGCCTGGGGGTTCGACAAGCTCACCCACCACGGCAACGGCTACGCCGCCCTTCCAATCGGGCGTATGACCCCAAAAAATCCATCCTGGATTTTTTGGGGATTGCAGAATCGCTACGCAATTCTGCATGTTGCTAAGCCGCCCCTCCGTGGGCTCTTTAATTTTTATCAAGTACGAAAATCCCACACCTTAAAAAAAATCAACTTTTTTTACGCATTTGTGTCAAATCCTGACTTTTACCTTCTATATATTATATGGAGGTAAAAACAAATGAGATTCATAAACAGAAAGTACAAAGATTCAGTCTTCACAGACTTGTTCGGCAGTGACCGCGACGGCAAGAAGAACTTCCTTGACCTTTACAATGCCCTCTCCGGTAGCGACTACAAGCTGGAGGACGTGACCATGGAGCGCAAGGTAATAGAACAGTCACTCTACAAGACCTACAACAACGACGTAAGCTGGATAATTGACGGCAAACTGATCGTCCTTGTGGAGCACCAGTCCACGGTGAACAACAACATGCCCTTCAGGTGCCTTGAATACGTTACCCGCATCTACGAGACGATTGTCCCAATAGACAGGCGCTATGCCCAAAAGGTCTACAAAATACCCAACCCCGACTTCTACGTGGTCTATGTGGGAAAGGACAGCATGCCCCGTGAGCAGGAGCTCAGGCTTTCGGACGCATTCTACGAAAAGGATTCAAGCCGCCTCGACCTTGTGGTAAAGGTAAAGAACTGCACCGACCCAAAATTGTTGCCGATTGCAAAAAACTGTGCTATCCTAGAGGAGAAGGTGGCCTAGCACTACCTTAGCAGAAAGACCCGGGAGGTAACAAACATGCTCTGTGCCAAGTACGACTACAAGATGGACATTGCCGTAAAACAGGAAGAGGCCTTCGAGGACGGGATGGAGCAGAAGGCCGTTGACACCGCAATAAATCTTATAAAAATGAATCTTGGCAGCTATGAACAAATTGCCGAAGCCACAGGCTTACCTATAAAGAAAATAAGCGAACTGGCCAAAGACCTTGGTAAAACCTGTGGTAAAACCCCTGGTAAAAACCCTTCCGTTTTTCCTTGAATTTCAAAGCAAAGCATTTTATAATATTCATAACCTATGAACCAAGTTTTGTCACAAATAGAAAAGACCGGCATCGTACCTGTTGCCGTGCTAAAAAACGCAAAAGATGCAATCCCCTTGGCCCAATCGCTTTTGGAAGGAGGCTTGCCTTGTGCGGAAATCACATTCAGAACAGATGCCGCGCTTGAATCAATAAAAACAATCGCCGCAAAATTCCCGCAAATACTTCTTGGAGCAGGAACAGTCCTGTCTGAAGAACAGGCTGACCGCGCAATGGACGCAGGCGCAGAATTCATCGTAACACCCGGACTCAACCCAAAAGTTGTAGAACACTGCATCAAAAAGGGCTACACGGTTTGCCCGGGCATAATGACCCCCAGTGAGCTTGAACAGGCACTTTCCTTTGGCCTTGATTGCGTAAAATTCTTCCCGGCAGAAAACGCAGGTGGAATCAAGATGATAAAGGCCATCAGCGCACCATATCCTTGGGTAAAGTTTATGCCCACCGGAGGAATAAACGCAACAAATGTCCGCGAATACCTTGCCAGCGACAAAGTGCTTGCATGCGGCGGCTCATGGATGGTAAAAGGCGACCTTATTTCAGAAGGAAATTTCAGCGAAATTTTAAGGCTAACAAAAGAAGCCGCCCTTATTGCAAAGGAATTTCGAAGCTAACTTTTCATCAGGAGTGTTAACATGAAAGTCGTTACGTTCGGCGAACTTATGCTCAGACTTGAACCACCGGGATACCTCCGCTTTGTTCAGACGGAAAACCTAAGTGCAACTTTTGGCGGAGCAGAGGCAAACGTTGCCATTT
>JAILHV010000215.1 GCA_024695625.1 Treponema sp. | reverse complement strand
CCCTCGTGGTTGTATTTTGTGTTGTCGTAGCGCACGATTCTTTCCTTTTCGTGCTTTTCCTGAAGGTTCTTGTCATCTTCGTAGACGTCCTGGGCGTGGAGCAAAACCGGGGAAAATATTGCTACGGATGCCATTATGCTGATTATGCTTATAATACGTTTCATAAATCCTCAAAATCTTCTAGTAATTTTAAAAAAAATATGTATAATAATAGCGAATTTGTCTTTCAAATTCAACACTTATAAAAAAAATGATGAGGAACAAGGTTACATGAGCGCAGAGATTATTGACGGAAAAAAAATAGCCGGTGAAGTTAAGTCCGACGTGGCCGCAAAGGTGGCATCCCTTAAGGAAAAGGGCGTTACTCCCTGCCTGGCGGTGATTCTTGTGGGCGACAATCCTGCAAGTGTAAGCTATGTTACAGGAAAGCGCAAGGCTTTGGCAGAAGCAGGAATGGCTGACCGCAGCATGGTTCTTCCAGAAACGACTACGGAAGAAGAGCTTTTGTCTCTTATAGAAAAGCTCAACAATGACGATTCTGTCCACGGAATCCTGGTACAGTTGCCGCTTCCCAAGCACATAAACGAGCAGAAGGTTACGGACGCAATCTCCCCGCTAAAGGACGTAGACGGCTTCCATCCGGTAAGCGTAGGAAACATGCTCATAGGCTCAAAGGGATTTCTGCCCTGCACCCCGCACGGAATATGCGTCATGCTTAAAAAGATGGGTGTAAAGACGGACGGTGCCCATGCCGTTGTCGTTGGCCGCAGTAATATAGTAGGAAAACCTCTTGCCGTTCTTTTGACCCGCCGCGAATACAACTGCACGGTTACAATTTGCCACACAGGAACAAAAGACCTTGCCTCCTTTACAAAACAGGCAGACATACTCATCGTTTGTACAGGCCGCGTTAACACGGTAACAAAAGACATGGTAAAGCCAGGAGCCGTAGTAATTGACGTTGGCGTTAACCGCATCCCCGACGCAAGCAAAAAGTCAGGCTTCCGTCTTGCAGGCGACACGGACTTTGAGGGCGTAAAAGAAGTTGCCTCCATGATAACACCTGTTCCCGGCGGAGTAGGCCCCATGACCATAGCAATGCTCATCTACAACACACTGGAAAGCGCAGAACGCTTTGCCCTTGGGCAGGCCTAAATTGGTAGACATACAGAACACCCCGGACACGCGCGAAATTCCACTGCAAAAGGTTGGCGTAAAAGACCTGCGCTACCCGGTACAGGTCTTGGACAAAGAAAACGGCTTTCAGCAGACTACCGCAAAAGTGAACCTCTTTGTAAACTTGCCGCGCGCATACAAAGGCACCCACATGTCCCGCTTTATAGAAATCTTCCACAAGCACCGCTCAAACCTTGGCATGAAGCAGTTTTTGGTCATGCTGGAAGAAATAAGGACAGCCCTGGATGCCGAGCGCTCATTTGGTACAATGGAGTTCCCCTTTTTTATGACAAAGACGGCCCCTGTAAGCCAGGCCCAAAGCATAATGAGCTACTCCTGCACCTACGAAGGAAGCGTTTGGGAAGGAAAAAGCGACTTCCGCCTAAAGATAAGGGTTCCTGTTACTACGGTTTGCCCCTGCTCAAAAGCAATAAGCGACCGCGGTGCCCACAACCAGAGGGGAATTGTTACGGTTACCCTGCAAAATTCAAGCCTCTTCTGGGTGGAAGACGTAATTCAATCTATAGAAGAAAGTGCCAGCAGCGGACTCTACAGCATACTAAAGCGGCCCGACGAAAAATTCGTTACCGAGCATGCCTACGACAACCCACGCTTTGTGGAAGACGTCGTGCGCGAAGTTTTCCTTGCCCTCAAAAACTTTGGCAAGTGCGAAAAGCCCTTCAGCTACTTTAAGGTTGAGTGCGAAAACTTTGAAAGCATCCACAACCACAACGCATACGCCTGCACTGAGTTCTGTGAATAAATTTTCTCTTTTTGGAGCGCATTGCTCGGTGTACTGTGCCCGGCACTCCGTGTCCGGTCAAACTCCATACAATTTTTACCACTTTAAAACCGATAGCGCCAAGGACGGTGCGTCATTTGTTTGCAATAAAAATATTGCAAGTTTCCGAAGGAAACTTGTGGGAAAAAATTGCATGGATG
>JAILHV010000206.1 GCA_024695625.1 Treponema sp. | reverse complement strand
CAGAGTCAAGTACGGGAGAGCCGCTCCTGTTAACGCTTGTGCTGTAGAGGGGACGGCCAGTTTCTTCTATGAGCTTTCTAAGCCATTGGTCTCCGGGGCAGCGGAAGGCAACTGTCTTAAGCTTTGTTTCCAGGGGAGAGTTTTCTTTTAGGCTTACGATTATTGTCAAAGGTCCAGGCCACTTGGCAAGCAAAGCCTCCGGAATGGGGTCATCTGTATACATAAGAATGTCTTGGGGCTTTGCAATAAGGTGGATAAAAGGCTTGTCTTCTCCCCTTCCCTTTATTTTTCTGATTCTTTCATCTGTACCCAAGAAAGGCTGTTTTTTAAGGTCAGCAGCGGCGCTAAAGCCGTAAACTGTATCCGTTGGAAGGACCGCAACCCCGCCGCTTTTCATGCAGTCAAGGGCAAGGTTCAAACTGTCACCTTCATTTTTGGCTGTCTCTTTCATGCAGGGATGCCTTTTAATTCGTCATAGTATTTTTTTTTGCTGCCAACCTTTAAAAGGCCGCGCGTATAGTCAAGCAAAAGGAGCAGGCTGTAGACAAGGGCAAAAACCGCAAGTCCCACACCCTTGCAGTACATTTCAGGGACATACTTTGACTCTTCGTGCTTTACAACAGAACCTGCGTCGAATATCTGGGTTTCGCGGACAGTAAGCCCGTTTATCTTTACTATCTTTTCGCCTTCCTGAACATAGCCAAGCTTACGGGCATAGGCTGCTATTACGTCCATGTCTTTTTGCAGAGCGACTTTTTCCAGGCTGAGTTCTTCATACGTTTTTTCTATGGATGCTGTGTTTGCGCTAAGAATCCTTTTCTGTTCCAAAAGCTGGTTTCTTGCCCACACACCGTCCCTTCCCGCAAACATGGAAACCATAACATAGAATAATGTTCCCAGGCATGCTGCGGCAAGAAATCTGAATCGTGTCATTATAAAATCATTTTCGGCAACTGCATTCAATTTCTGAATTGTTTTCTAGGCACTACTTTTTTCCATTCCGGCATTCATTTTTTAGCTATTTTTGCCGATAATTGAAAAGTCAAAATGTATAAATCCGTACGGCCTGAACTTGGGAACAGCAGGGAAGCTGTCCTTTGCGCCGCACATTTTATAAAGGGGTTTTAGATGGAGAAAGACACAGACTCAAACAGTGAGCTCAACAAGTATGGCGTCTGGATAAAAACGCCTCCCCGCACAGCCAAGGAAGGCGACGTGGAAATGCTAGCCCCCGCAGAAGGAGAGGCGAAAGGCAGTGAATATGCTATGCCCGACTTCGAATTCCTCAACACGGAAAAAAGTGAAGAAGGAAGCGGCGATGAGGACAAAACTCTTGCAGACCAGCCTCCACAGGAGGACACTCCGCTACCTCAGGAAGATGCCAAGGCAGAAGATTCCCTGCCCCCGTCCGACGACTTGAATTTTGAGACCCTTCCCACAGAGGAAATTTCCGTAGAAGAAGAGGGAAGCAACATCCTGGACAACGGCATCACAGAAATAGACGTTAATTCATTCATGGACGAAAGGGAAAGCACAAAAAGCGGACCGACTCAGGAGGAAGAAGTTTCTATAGACGACTTTCTTAACGGACCTGCCGCCTCAGCGGACGGAGACGTTTCCATAAATGAATTCATAAGCAGCAACAGCACTAACCCCATTGGTGAGCAGGACAACTTTGTTCCAGACGGAGAAATCTCCCTTGACGCATTCCTTGACGCACCACTTGAATCCTCCCCCTCTGAACAAAAGCAGGAAGAGGAAGTCTACGATGAGCCAATAGACGTAAACCTTACCTTTGATGACACGCTCAAAGTGGAGACGGAAGAAAACTCAGAGCTGGACGACATTCTGGACGACTTTACCTCTCAGGATTCCTCCAATTCATCAGCAAGCGCAGGTGAAGCAGTTGACATGGATTCATTCTTTTCCGATGGCAGCACTACACAAGAATCAAGTGACGCACCAAAGAAAAGTGTATCTATGGAAGACACAACGGAAGCCATATCCGCAGAAGATTTTGACAGCATGTTCGCACCTTCAGATTCGGAAGAAAGCCAGAACGTAAACCTTTCAGACTTTGGAATCGGGGAAGACGAGAGTCAGGTTGCCGCAAAGGCAGTTCCCCAGAAGAAGCCAGACTTTGACCTCAAGGTTTCCACAGACGGCAGCCTTGAAGAGAATTCTGCAGAGGGAATCGGACAGGAAACAGAAGACGACAACATTTCCATATATATGGATGACACTTCCAAAAAGCAGGAAAAAAAGGAAGCTCCCCTTCAGGCGGAAAATTCCCAGTCAGACGACTTTGACCTGGACTCCCTGCTTGATTCAATAGAAGATGAAAGCGGAAAAACCGTTTCCATTAGCGAGGCAGAATCCCCTGCCCTTCCAGAAGGCGGCAACAGTCCAGCAGAAAGTGACAGCGTAGCAAATGAGGCAGGGGCAAATGAAACAGTTACAGATGTGCCCGTAGCAGACGAGGCGTTTGTTGCAGAAGAAGCGGTGGCCGACACAATATCCGACGAAAGCGCAGCCGGAGAAGTTTCTGCAGAAGATACCGTGGAAACTACCATAGCAGACGAAGCGGCAACGGTAGCAGATGGGGAAAACCCGGAAAGCTTTGGCGAGCCAGAAGTTTTTGAGGGAACAGAATTCCTGCCGCAGGAAGACAATGCGGTAAAAGAGTCAGAAATTCCAGAGGAAAGTTTTGGCGAACCGGATGTCTACGAAGGAACAGAATTACTCCCTCAGGATGACACGGCCCTGGCAGAAAGTTTCCATAAAGAGGAAAGCAACCCCTCTCAGGATACCCCAACAGAAAGCACCGCAGACGGAAGTGACGCCGCAAAAAAGGAGGCCTTCAACCCTTTTGCCGAAGAGACAGGGGAAACGGTTTTTGAGGAAGCAGACCTGGAAGACCCGTCCATTCCCAGGCCTGTTGCAAGCGAGGACACAATCTCCTACAGCACAGAGGATGAAGCGGAAGTGCCTGCCGGAGAAGACATAAACATTTCAACTTTTCTCGGGTCAGAAGATTTTGAGGATCCAATAGACTCCATGGTTGAAAAGGAACTCAAGGTTCAAGCCCAAGAAGAGGAAGAAAAATTAAAAAAAGATATTGACGAATCTGCAAATTCAGTTGAAAATAGTACTATAGACAACGAAATAGTAGAGCCGGAAACAACGGGAGAAGGAAATATGGACAATGTAATTGACAACAATGAACTGCTAACACAGATCGTTGATGACCTTAAGGAAGTCAAGAACGAGATTAGCAACCTAAAATCAGAGTTTGAGGAATTCAAACGCAACGGAGCCGGTTCTGAAGAAGTGGTTGAGCCTATAATCGAGGCTGCCCCGTCGGAAGCAGACAAAGGCTTCTTTGGTGACGACGACGACGATGACACTATTGCCCTTAGCGGAGATGAATTGACCAACATCCTTAGTTCTGCCGAAATGACTTCAGAAAATTCCGACGGCGAACAGGAACTGGAAGCTCCCTCCGTCCGTGAATCCGTAGAAACGGAAGAAGACATTCTGGGTTCTGCAGAAAACATGCCGGAAGTTCCGAGCGACTACAGCCCGGAAGGAGAAGAGACCGGCGTTGACTTTGCAAACGAAACTCTTGAAGAGCCAAACCTTGACGAAGTAGAAATTTCATCTCCGGACGAAGATGAAACAGAGCTTTCCGATGACGGTGACTCCGCAGAAGAAGAAATAGAAGTTCCCAAGGTTGACGACATTCTCGTTGAATCTTCAAATTCAGACTTTATAGAAAACGCAATTACAGGCGACATTCCTGCCCCCGCAGAAGAAAGTGAGGGTGAATTTACAGAGTCCCAGGACTTTGAGGAACCGACTGTTGGAGAGGAAGAACTCAAGGCAGAAGCTGAAGAACAGAGCGAGTGCCTTGCAGCAGAGCTTTCCGAAGCGGATGATGACACAAGCGAGGACGAATCATCCGACACAACTCCTGAAATGGACCAGATTCTTGCCACAATCCACCAGGAAAACATGGAAAAGGACAAGATTCATCCAGAAGTTTACAGCGAATCCAAGGAATCAGAAGAGTCACCTCTTGAAGAGCCAGTTGCCCCACAGGTTAACGAGCCGGAAAAGGAACTGGACATAGAGGCCCTCAAGAACGAGGCGCTTGAAGAATTTGACGAGCCGGAAGTCGTAGAAAATGACGATGCTGAGGCAGAGTCAAGCGTAGAAGTTGAATACATTCCTGCAACCGGCGGAGATCCATTTGCAAATGAGGAAAAGCCAGAGCTCACAGAAGACAACATTGAATTCCTCAAGGAAGACGAGGATGAAAAAATCGAACCGGGAATCAGCGAGGAACCTGTAACAAAGGTATTCAATGGCTGGGACAACCCTGACAATAATCCAGAAGATGCTGTTTCTGAAGAAGAGGCTGCTACAGAAAATGCAGAAACAGTAGCTGAACCAGTAGAAGCGGAAGAAGAGCCCGCACTTGAAGCATCAGAGCCGGAAGTAGCAGACGAAGTTCCTGCCGCAAGCGGACTTTCTGCAGCAGCACTTGCAAGCGGAGGAGACGTCTCAGATTCATCAGAAGAGGCAGACACCCCGGCAGAAGCAATCCCCGAGGAACTAAAGGAAGAAATAAAGACAGTCCTTACATACATGGACCAGCTTTTGGAAAACCTTCCCGAAGAAAAAATCGAAGAGTTTGCACGTTCAGAGCAGTTCTCCACATACAAGAAGCTGTTCAAGGAACTGGGCTTGTCTTAATTCAAAACAAACAAAGGGTAAAACTCTAAAATAAAGGATAGGCCATATTTTGCAATTGCATTGCAGTTGTACAAAATATGGCCTTTTTTTTGAAGGCTAGATATGGCGGTAAAAATAGAATTCATTCAAAATGCAAGGGGAATAAAAACCTGCAGCGCGGACGGAATAAAACTCCATTCATCATACAACCCGGAGGTGGAAGCGGAGCGTTTTGTCCAGTCAATCGAATGCCCTTTTTTTCCTGCATACATTCTGGTAACAGGACCTGCCCTTTCCTACTGCCTGCCATACCTAAAAAAAAGATTCCCGGAAGCAAAAATATGTGCGGTGCGCTACTGCCGTGACTTTGATTCCTACAATGAAAAATTTGACAGGGTTTTCTACAGCGAAGACAAAAACCTCTGCGAATCCCTGTTCAACTTTATGGGTGAGGAAGGACTCAGCGCATCTCTTTTCATCTCCTGGCAGCCAAGCGAAAAAGCCTTTCCCGCTGAATACAAGTCAAGCTGGGAAGAGATAAGGAAGGCTGTTGTAAAAAGCCGTGACGTTCTTGCTACCAGGGAATACTTTTCCAAGCGTTGGGTTAAAAACTGCATCCGCTTCTGCACCTTCTTGAACGAGACCGCATCAATAAAAGCGGGAACAAGCCCGGTGCTTGTATGCGCAAGCGGCCCCAGCCTAAAGACATCCCTGCCCAAGATAAAGGAATTAAGGAAGAACTTTTTCCTAATAGCAGTTTCATCGGCACTGTCCCCACTCCTTGCCTATGGGATAAAGCCTGACCTCTGCATTTCAACGGACGGAGGCTACTGGGCAAAGAGGCACCTTTCAATCCTGAATGGGGGCGAAAAAATTCCGACAGCAATTTCCGCAGAAAGCGCAATGTACGCAAGGGGAATAGAAGGAACACCAGTCCTGCCCCTGTCCTATGGCGACGGAATATGCGAAGCCTTCCTCAAAAACTTTTTATTTGAAACGATGAGGGCAAGACGCAACGGAACCGTAAGCGGAACAGCCGCAGAACTTGCCCTTTCCATAACAAGCTCTGGTGTTTTCTTCTGTGGTCTTGACCTTGCTCCCTCCAGCGGCTTTCAGCACACTCAGCCCAACGAGCTTGAAAATGACGCTTGCTACAAAGACACCAGGACTTTTACAAAAGAGACCAGGCTTACCCCTTCCACATTTGACTCCCCTGCCCTCTGCATATACCGCGACTGGTTTGCTTCCCAGGACTTCAAGGGCAGGCTCTTCCGCCTAAGCGCAGGCTTTGCCTACAAAAATTCACTGGGAAAAATTCCTGACGTTAACTGGAACTTCTTTGAGGATTTTGCAAAAAAAAACTCGGGCTTTGACCTTCCGCAAATTTCATTCAGAAAATTCAGCATGGAAAAGGAGTCAAGGCTAAAGCTGATAGAAAAAACACTGCAGGAGAACAAAGGCTCGGCCGAATGGATAAGTGAAGCCCTCCCGTCGCTTTACATAAGGGACTCCCGCAGCGGAAAGAATTTTCTTTCCAACGAAATTAAAGAAAAGATGGAAAACTTCATCCAGAACGTAAGCAGGGCTGCTTTTCCAGGAGGAAAGGAATCATGATTTACAGCGGAACAGTCAAGTCAAAAAATGGAGACGACATCCCACTTTTTGCCAGCGGAAAGCCCATGCACTCAAAGTACAATCCAGAAAACGAAGGGGATTCCTTTGCATCTTCCATAAAAAGCGGAGGAAGTGCATTTATAATCATAGCAGGAGTCGGGGCCGGTTTCCATATAAAAAGCGTTGCAAAAAAGTTTCCGAACGCATTCCTGCTTGCAGTTGAAGCCGACAGGGAAAGCCTTGAATTCTGCAAGAATTTTCCCGCCGTAAAGGACATGCTTTCAAAAAAGAACATTTCCTTATGTACGGCAGACCAAGCTTCCCGCCTTGTAAGGGAAGGCTACATTCCGTCCCTCTACGGAGACTGCGTATTTGTATGCCAGCGGGCATGGGAAAATGAAAACCAGAACCTTCTTTCTTCATTAAAAGACCAAGTCATGGATGAACTAAAGGCAATCTCCCGGGACTATTCCGTGCAGGCGCATTTTGGCGGACAGTGGCAGAGGAACATACTGGCCAACCTTAGCAAGTTCAGGAAGAACCCGGACATCAGGCTTAATTCAAAGCTAAAGGCTGCGGTCATAGCGGCAGGCCCCTCACTTGACGAGTCAATCAAAAGGCTTTTGCAGCACAGGAATTCATACTGCATAATCTCTACGGACACAGCGCTTGGAAGCCTTGCAAGAAGCGGAATATGCCCGGATGCCGTGGTAAGCATAGACGCGCAGAGGGTTTCTGCCACGCATTTTTTTGCACTTCCGCTTTTGAAGGAAAAAAGTGCACTTTGCGTCTTTGACATCTCCTCAAACAGGAATGCCGTTGAATACGCCCGTTCGCAGGGCTTTGAAGTCTATTTCGTTCGGAGCGCACACCCGCTTACATCCCTTGCCCTGGAAGGCACTACAGTCCCCCTGGCGGAAAGCGGATCTGGAACCGTCACGATTGCGGCCTGTGACTTTGCAAGGCAGCAGGGCTTTAGCGAGATAGAACTTTTTGGAGCGGACTTCTGCTATTCGGAAGGAAAGCCTTACGCAAAGGGAACATATCTCGAGCCAAATTTCCTGAGCGGATGCAGCCGCACGCAGACGAGCGAGCAGATGAACGCAGCCCTTATGTTCCGCACGGAGCTTATTAAGTCCCCGGGGCCAGCAGCTTTTTCCGGCAGTCTGAACAAAGCCTTTACGACCCAAGTTATGGAAGGATATGCAAGAACCACGATGGAATGGGCAGAAAAATGGGGTTATTCAAAAAGCGGGGCAAGCCTCAAAAGCTCCGCAAAAGCTGACTCATTTCCAAGGAAAGAAAAGGAATTCAACTTTCCCTCCTTTTATGATGATTATCTAAAAAATCTCCAAAACACCCTTGACGGAAAGGGGCAAATCCTCAATCCATATACGGTCAGCCTGCTTCCCCTGATTGCAAACCTCAGAAAAAAGCAAAATGATTCTGCAAAACATTCATTTTTTGACTTCTTAAAACTTGCATACTCTCAATTAACACGTTATACTGTACTGTATGAGCAATAAGAGAAATCCACTTTTCACAATAGCCATTACATTAATCTATATAGCGGCTGTATTGTACTATATACTTTCACTGGGAATTGAATACTACACTGGAGAAGCAAGGGCAAACAGCAGATACACGGAGCTTTCGCGCGAGGTAAACAGAAACCTTAACGTGAACCAACCCGGAACGGAATCCTTTACAAACGCCCTTCTCCATTCGCTGGGAAACATGCAGGACATTGCCGCACTGCAGCTTCTCTACGACGGGCAGGTCTTTTTCTCCTACCCGGCAGACCCGACAAAGACTGCTGCGGGCACATCTCCCCTGGTAATCAGAAGAACCGACTCCCTAAACGCAAAGGATGGTGCACCGGTAAAACTTACGGCAGCAATCTACAAACTGCGCCCGACATCCATTTTCTACAAGGGACGGATAGCATTTTTTGCCATACTGGGAGCAACAATCGCCTGCATCATCTACCTGATTTACCTTTACATGTACTCTTCCGTCTATTCCGATGATGACGACTTGCAGGAAGAAACATATAACGACCTGCGCCCGCTTAGCGATGATTCAATTGAAGAAGAGGGCTTCATTCAGGAAGATGAAAGGGAGGAAGAACCCGCCCCTTTTTTTGAAGAGAATCCGTTCACCGGAGAAAAGGCCGGGAGAATGGATGAAAAAGAGGAAGCCGCACCCGCCCTCCCTCAGGACAACTTTGCAGATGTAGACGAAAACCCCGACCTGGATTTTTTTGAAGAAAAGGAAGATGATTCCCTGGATCCAGACATTGCAAATTTTGAATACGAAAACGAAATGGCAAAGGATGAAGCAACGGTGGTGCAGGACAGCGGAGAGACAAGGGACCGCTGGTACAAGGAAAATGAATACGGGGAAAAGAATATAGAAAAGGACCTGATAGAGGAAAAGGCCTCTGAATATGCAGCGGAATCAAGCCCTGTTGAATACGATGTTACCGACGTACTACCGGATGAAGACGAAGATCAGACAGTTGCAGCTGGAGATGCATCCTACACGGAAAACTTTGAAGAGCCCGACCTGGATGACGTTTCCTTTGACGACGACTTTGTAAACGACGACCTTAGCGACCTGGACGAACTTGAGGCAGAGTCCCTGACAGCCCAGGAAGTAGAAACTGAAGAAAAGCCCCAGCCCGCAATAAGAACGGACGTGGAAGACCTTAGCATAAAGCACCAGGCAGAAGACAACAAGCCCCACGGTCTCTTCTCGCCGGTTACGGGATTCGGATGGGAAGCCTACATGATTCCCCGCCTGGACAGTGAGCTTGTCCGCGCAGCATCCGACGAAAAGGACCTTGCCCTGATTACAGTGCGAATCAAGGACATTGACTGGAATACACCGGCCGCAAAAAACATTGCCAACCTGATAATTCAGTTTGTAAAATTCAAGGACCTGGCCTTTGAATACAAAAAGGACGGCTGTACGGCAATATTCCAGAACATGAACATTGACAAGGCAATAAAGACTGCAGAAGAGCTCCACACCCAGATTGTTACGGAACTTAGCAAGGCATCCCTTTACAACCATACTGCGATTGGAATTTCATCGAGGTCTCTTAGGCTTATCTCTGGCGCAAGGCTTGCAAATGAATCGGAGCAGGCACTTGAACACGCACTGGAAGACAAGGAGTCCCCGATTATTGCATTCAAGGTGAACCCTGAAAAATACCGCAACTATCTCGCATCTGAAGCGGCAAAGCTAAAGGGAGCGGAATAAAAAAGATTGCCGGAGTCTTGCAACGACGCGGCACTATTATCTGTATTTTCTTAGAGCTTTAGGCCGTCCGCGATTTTTGCCTGGATTGCCGCGATTGACTCATCGTCGGGAAAAGTTTCCTTTAACAAATTGAACTGGGTTTGGGCTTCCTCATATTTATTAAGGGCCATAAGTACGGAAATATAGTTCTTGAGGACTGTCGAATCGGTGGGGTTGGCTTTCACAAGGGATTCATAAAGGGCAGATGCCTCCTTAAGGTTGCCGCTCATAGCCGTAACATAGGCCACGGAAACCTTAAGGTTCTTGTTGTCCTTGTCCTTCTGCAAAAGCTGTTTGTAGATTTTTAGTGCCTCCGCCCAGTTGCCTGCCCTAGCCTGGCAGTAGCCAACCTTGTAATAGGCGGAGTCATGCAGTTCCTTGTTCTTAAGTACCTTCTTGTAAAAGCTGATCGCCTTCGTATAATTCTTTTGCTCTTCGTATGATTTTGCAATTGAAAAGTACTCAGCCATCAGATTCTTGTCGCGCACAGACTGCTCCCCCGGTGCCCTGAATGACGAACAGGCGGCAAGGAGAAAGCACAAAAGGAATGTTGAAGCTGCAGATGCAAGGCAGTTGAATGCCCTGCAAAAAATACGGTTCATGTTTACAGCAAAGAAATTATCTGGCTCTGCTTTACAGGAATGTCCTGAACCGAAAGCGTCTTTTCGTCAGGCTGGCTAACGGTGATTCCTGCAAGGGAAAGGCCCAGCTTTAGCATGGACATGTAGGCAGTTGCAGCCTTGGGGTTGCTCAGGTTGATTTTAAGAGAAAGCAGGTAGTCTTCCCCGCTCTTCTGCAGCAAAGTGCCGTAGATGTCCTTGCAGTTGGCGGCAAAATTCTTTGAGTTGGGAATGATTCCACCCAAAAAGCTTGAGATGAATTTTGACGCATCGGTCACATAGAATTTTATGAGCGATGTATCTTCGCCCCCCTTGTTCTCCATCCAGCTTACAAAATCCGCAGTGTTGGTATTTGAAGAATACAAGTTGTTAAGCATTGTCTTTACGTTTGTGGAAGCGCAAAGCACAGCCATTGACGGGAAGGAAATCTCCATCTTTGCAGATGAGTGCATGTAGTAAGGAATGTCATCCTCTGTTGGAGAAAGGAAATTCTTCTTTTTCCAGCCGTTCTTTTCCGTAAGAACAGAAGCAAGTGCTGCTGGAGGGTATGAACCGGAAGCGTAGAATTCCGCGCGGTTAAGGTTGTCCTTAGAGGAAAGGCCTGCCCACAGAATGTTTATCTGCTTTGCAAGGCGCTTGGCATCCTTTTCGGAAATTCCCTGGACCTTGGAAGTGATTATCTGAGTTGCAAGATCCATGTTTTCCTTTACAGGCATCTTTAGGTAGACAGCCGAGTCATTGCTAAGAACTTCGAACGGAGTCTTCTTTGCGGCAACTGCGGCAGAAGCTTCGCCTCCAGTAGTCTTACAGGAAGCAAAGAACATTGAGGCGCAGAAGCACAAAGCCACAAGCGCACCAGATTTTACACAATCAAATCTTTTCATAAAGCTACACCCTCGCTATATCTATTGTCCAAGCCTTTTCATCGGCCTCAACCTTTACACCGCCAGAAAGGGATTCAACCCATTCCACGGAATTTGCCAAAGTCTCATTTGCAATAAAGTCCTTGAATGCAACAAAGGCTTCCTTAAGTTCTGCGTCACCGGAAACTTTGAGAGTTATGCGGTCGGTAATCTCGAAGCCGCTTTCCTTTCTCTGGTTCTGGATTCCGCGGACAAGGTCACGGGCAAAACCTTCGTTCTTGAGTTCCGGGGTAATCTTTGTTTCAAGACCAACGGTAAGGGTTCCCTCGTTCAAGACTTTAAGGTCTTCCTTTTCGCTGCGCTCTACGATAACGTTTTCGCTTGAAAGTTCAACTTCCTGACCGTCAACGTTTATGCTGAGTGCATTGCCGTCAAGCATTTCTGCAATCTGCTCACCGGAAAGCTTTGCAATCTCTGCGGCAGCGGCCTTCATCTTTGCGCCCAGTGTCTTTCCAAGAACGCGGAAATTTGCCTTTGCTGAATATTCAACAAGCTCATCTTCCCTTTCGTGGAAGACAACCTGCTTTACGTTAAGCTCTTCTGCAATAGTGTCCTGCATGGAAGCAAGAACGGCTTTTTCTTCTGCCTTGCGGGTAACAAGTGCAACTGCGGAAAGAGGCTGGCGGTTCTTGATGTTGAACTGGTTGCGCAGGCTTCTTCCCATGGAAACTGCCTTCTGAACGGTTGCCATCTGGAATTCAAGCTGTTCGTCGCGGAACCTCTCCTGGTAGACAGGATAATCCATAAGGTGAACGGATTCCTTTTCTTCTGCTGTGTGGAGGTTCTGCCAAATTTCTTCCGTAAGGAAAGGAATAAAAGGAGCTGCAACAAGGGCAAATGTGCGCAGGGCTGAATAAAGCGATGCATAGGCTTCCATCTTGTCCGTATCGTTTCCACTCTTCCAGAAGCGGCGGCGGTTGCGCCTGATATACCAGTTGTTAATCTGGTCAATGAATGCAAGCATTGGGTCAATGGCTGCGCTAAGGTCGTAGTCGTCCATTGCGGCAGTTACGTCTTTTACCATCTTCTGTGAAACGGAAAGAATCCAGCGGTCAAGAGGATTGTCCGGCAACTTTGAGTCAAACTCGTGGCCCGTGCAGGTAACCTTGTCTATGTTTGCATACTGGACAAAGAATGAATAGCTGTTCCAAAGAGGAAGGATTATGCTCTTGATTACGTCGCGTACACCTTCGTCTGAATAGCGGATTTCGTCCGCCTTTACAACGGCAGAGTGCATGAGGAAGAGGCGTATTGCGTCTGCGCTGTACTTGTTGATTGCCTCTACCGGATCAGTGTAGTTGCGGAGGCTCTTTGACATCTTGCGTCCGTCGCTTGCAAGAACGATTCCGTTTACGATGCAGTTCCTGAATGCCGGCTTGTCAAAAAGCTCTGCTGCAAGAACCGTAAGCGTGTAGAACCATCCGCGGGTCTGGTCAAGGCCTTCGGAAATAAAGTCTGCGGGGAAATGCTTTTCAAAGTAGTCCCTGTTTTCAAATGGATAGTGAACCTGGGCATAAGGCATGGAGCCGCTTTCAAACCAGCAGTCAAAGACTTCCGGTATGCGGCGCATTGTTCCCTTTCCGCACTTTGGGCACTTGAAGGTAATCTTGTCAACAAACTGCTTGTGCAAGTCTTCTGGATATGTTCCGCTAAGGTCCTTGAGTTCCTGGCGGCTTCCTACGCAGAGAGTGTGGTTGCAGTCAGGATCGTCACAGCGCCAGATTGGAATTGGGTTGCCCCAGTAGCGGTTGCGGCTTACGGCCCAGTCGCGGGCACCAGCAAGCCATTTTCCAAAGCGGCCTTCCTTAATGTGGGCTGGCTGCCACTTAATCTGGCTGTTTGCCTTCAAAAGCTTTTCATGGTTTTCTGCAACCTTTACGAACCAACTTCCGATTCCGCGATAAATAAGAGGTGAACCGCACCTCCAGCAGTGGGGGTATTCGTGCTTGATTGTGTCGCGCTTTATGAGCTTGCCCTCTTTCTTGAGGCGGTCCATTATGTCCTTGTCGCAGTCCTTTACAAAGCGGCCAACGTAGTCAGAAACTTCTTTTGTAAACTTGCATTCTGCGTCTATAGGCTCAACAAAAGGAACACCGCTTCCCGCAAAGACCTTGCTGTCGTCTTCACCAAAGGCAGGTGCAATGTGGACAATGCCGGTACCGTCTTCCGTAGAAACATAGTCTGCGTTAAAGAGGCGGAAGGCACCCTTTTCGCACTTCTGTCCAGAAGCTTCCGCACACTTGGCGGCATCCTTTAGCTGGGCAAAATATGGGAAGAGTGGCTCGTACTCGGCACCGACAAAGTCTTTTCCAGGACGCTTGTAGATTACCTTGTAGCCATTTTCTTCCTTATAATAGGCGTGGAGGCGGCTTTCTGCCATGATGTAGAAGTCACCGCTTTCCTCATCCAAAATCTTTACGTATTCAATCTCAGGTCCCATGCAGAGGCCCAGGTTTGAAGGAAGTGTCCAAGGGGTTGTTGTCCATGCAAGGAAATAAGTCTTGCCGTTAAGCATGTCCGGATCGCTGAAGGCCTTGGGCTGGCCCGTAACCTTGAAGCGGATTGTTATAGCCGGGTCGTCCTTCTGCTTGTAACCCTGTGCAAGCTCGTGGGAAGAAAGGACTGTTGAGCACCTTGGGCAGTATGGAAGAATGTACTTGCCCTCGTAAATCATGCCCTTTTCCCAGAGTGACTTTGCAACCCACCAGATTGACTCCATGAATTCCGGGTTCATGGTCTTGTAATCGTTGTCAAAGTCTACCCAGCGTCCCATGCGGGTGATTGTCTTTCGCCATTCGCTTGTGTACTTGAGTACGGATGCGCGGCACTTGTCGTTAAAGTTTGCAACCCCGTAGGCTTCAATCTCGTGTTTGGAGTTGATGCCCAGTTCCTTTTCTATAAGGTTTTCTACCGGAAGACCGTGGCAGTCCCAGCCAAAGCGGCGGTTAACCTTCTTACCCTTCATTGTCTGGTAGCGGGGAATGATGTCCTTGATTGTGGAAGGAATAAAATGCCCAAAGTGAGGAAGACCTGTTGCAAAAGGCGGGCCGTCAAAAAATATGAACTCAGGGGAGCCTTCTCTCTGGCTTACTGATTTTTTAAAAGTATCGTTTTTCTGCCAAAATTCAAGTATCTGCTCTTCCTGCTTGGGAAAGTCAGCCTTGGGGTCTACGCTCTTGTACATTT
>JAILHV010000179.1 GCA_024695625.1 Treponema sp. | reverse complement strand
TATGTCTTTAAACTGTAACGAAATAAACCAAGTGCTTTCTGAGCTGGACCTGGCGGATACTTTTATTCAGGAGATTGTCCAGCCGGGCTACGATACGCTTACCTTCCGCGTTATAAAACACGGTTCTTTGCGGACTATACTGATTTGCACTTGTGCCGGTGCCTGCCGCATAAACGAAACTTGGGGGAAGATTCCCAAGAACCCGAAGCCCCTGCGCTTTAACGAATTCCTTAAGAGCCATGTTCAGGGCATGAGGATAAACAGCTGCGTTCAGATTGGCCTTGACAGGGTAATAAAAATGGATGTTTCCACCTGGCAGCAGAAGTATTTTATTTACATTCGCCTTTGGTCCGGGGCTGCAAACGTTATTGTTACGGATGAATCTGGCAACATTCTTGACTGCATGTACCGCCGCCCCAAGAAGGGGGAGGTTTCTGGCGGAACTTTTATTATGGAAGAAAAGGAACCTTCACCGGATGAAAAATCTGCCGCTTTGCAGAGGTTCCCGCTAAGGACTTTTGATGAACTTAAGGATGCCATTGAACAGAATGGGGGTATGCTTAACGGCCGCAAGGTGCTTGGCCAAGACGGTGATTTTGATTCCCTTTCCTTTAACAAGAAGGTTGACCTTTTTTATTCTGAATATTCATCGTCTCTTTCCCGCGATAATCTTCTTTCTCAGGCGGAAAAATGGTTCAATTCCAAAAAGAGCAGGATGGAGCAGGCGCTAGAAAAGCTTTTGCAGAAGCAGAACGACTTTGCGGGGGCGGAAAAGCTAAAGCACTCCGGGGACCTGATTCTTGCCTATGCCCAAGAGGCCAATGGTTCTAGTCTGGACTGCACGGATTACGATAGCGGCCAGCAGGTTCACATCCGCCTTGACCCCAAGCTTTCTCCACAGCAGAATGCCCAGGTTTACTATTCACAGTACAAAAAGGCTGTTAGCGGACAGGAGGCACTTGCCCACGACATAGAGCTTTCGCGAAAGAATCTAGCCAAGCTGGAGGCTGAATACAAGGCGCTTCTGGAAGAAAAGAGCGTAATCAAAATTGAGCAGATGCTCCGCAGGGACACAGCCCCCGCACAGACTAAGGAAAAGCCGCATCCGGGGCTGCACTATGAAATTGATGGCTGGACAATTATTGTTGGAAGAACCGCTTCTGAAAACGATGACCTTTTGCGCCATTACGTTAAGGGGGCGGACATGTGGCTTCACACCCGCGACTATGCAGGCGGATATGTCTTTATAAAGGCTCAGAAAAACAAGACAGTTCCTCTGGAAACTCTGCTTTATGCGGGTAACCTTGCGGTTTACCATTCAAAGGCACGCAAGAACGCGGAGGCAGACCTTTACTACACCCAGGTAAAGTACCTGCGCCGTGCCAAGAACGGACCAAAGGGGCTTGTTATTCCCACTCAGGAAAAGAACCTTCACATAAAGCTAGACGCGCAGAAGCTACGTGAGCTTGAGGAAAGGGGCTAGCGGCACTTGTTTGTAACAGCCATTTCCGCCGGCTTATTCCCACCAGTCTTCAACCTTTAGCATGCTGACTTCCTGCAAAGTGGCAAAGTCTTCCGTATTGTGGGTTATTAAAACCATTCCGTTTGCTATTGCGGTAGCGGCAATCTGTGAGTTGTAGCGGGGGCAGGTCTTACCCTTTTCCTCGCATTTTGCCTGGAGTTCGCCGCAGATTTCCGATGCAAAGCTGTCGTAAGGAATTATTTCGTAGGAATCCTTTATGCTCTGCATGGTGTCGCCAACGAGCTGCTTTTTTCTTCCTTCTGGCATCCTCTGGTAGCCATAGATAGTTTCTTGCCAGACTGTGGAAGAGATGGCGCACAGATTGCCGTGGTTGAGAATTTTTTTTAGCAACTTCAAGTTTGGCCTTGGCTTTGAAAATTCAGAAATGATGTTTGTGTCGAGCAGGTAGACAGGCTTCATACTTAACTCCAGATAGAATCGATTTTCTTTAAATATGCTTCGTCAAGGGGCTCGTCCGGTGGAATGGGAATGCCTCCCTCGTCACCTTCAGCTATCATTTGTGCAATTTCATCAGCGTATTTTTCGCGGATTTCAAGCCAGCGCTCATAAAAACTCTTCTTGGGCCTGATTGCCTCGTATTCTTCCCAGCTTATAAGTACAGCAACCGGCTTGTTGTGTCTGGTAAGTTCAACCGGTTCCCCGCCTTCCGCAAGCTTTATTAAGGAAGAAAAATTATTGCGCGCATTGTAAATTGATTCCCTGCACATAGGCACCTCCTCTTAAGGCTCTAATTTTATTATGATTTTTTTGTTGGCTAGATGTCAAGTTCTTTGGCTAGAAAATATTCTTTTTCCTGATTTTTTGGAGCGCATTTTTTCTTTAAACTGTGTCCGCCACTCCGTGCCGGCCAAACCATGCAATTTCTATCACCCTAAAACCGATAGCGCCAAGGAGGGCGCGTTAAATGTCAGCGGAATGGCTGGTGAGTTTTCGCAGAAAACTCACGGGTAGAAATTGCATGGAGACAATTTCTACCCGCTTTGCAGGGTTCCGGCTTACGCCTCCATTGCCTGGGGTTCGACAAGCTCACCCACCACGGCAACGCGTTCCGCGCCCTTCCAATCGGGGCTAGGCTTTATTTCGAGTACTCCCCCTGTCCTAATAAGTGTAGTAGGCAAGTACAGGTTTTCAATAATTGTGATACAAAAAAATGTTAAGAAAGCACTGGAATGGAGGCGGGAAACGTGGCAAAAAAGCATTTGCGCGGAGCGAGCGAAGCGAGTCAGATACCTTGTATCCGCGTTCGGCTTTTTTTGACGCGTTTTCTGCCGGGAATGGAAGTGCTTTCGTGTTAACGTTTACATTTGCTAATTTTCATTAAGATTTGCACTTGCTACTTGTTGATAAAATAAAGCCCGGCAAGACAAATTACAATTCCTGCAATTTTTGAAATGCTAAGCTGCTCTTTGTATAAAAAGAAACCAACAAAAATCAAGACAGCTGCAAGCAATGTATTTGCCACAAGTGCAAGCGTA
>JAILHV010000160.1 GCA_024695625.1 Treponema sp. | reverse complement strand
TCCCCTAATGCTCTTTCATTTTCTCTTAGGATTGCTGGTTGCCGCGGATGATTCTCCGCGGTCTTTGATTTGTGGTTCCTTTGGCACGAAACCTTCCTAAATTCGTCTTCTTTCCTTCCCTTGGTTGTCAAACATCTTTTTAGAGCCGCGCCTTTCGTTGCGGTGAGTATGAATATATACCCTAAGCCAAAAAGTGTCAAGGGAATTTTTCTTTTTTTTTGGATTTTTTTTGAGTTTTTTTTTGTTTTTGCGGGGAAGATGCCCTTGCTTCCGAAGATTGCCGCGTCGGGGCACGGAAATGGCAGGTTCTGCAGGAGTCCCGGCGGGCGTCTTTTACAGATCCCGAATCAAGTTCGGGATGACGGATGCCAGCTTTTACAGATCCCGAAACTAGTTCGGGATGACGGATGCCAACTTCTACAGATCCCGAATCCACATGCGTAGCAAGTGTGCGTGCGGATGTGGCGCAGCGTTCGGGATGACGGCGGGCTTGTCACCCTGGGCTTGTTAGGGGGAAACCGACTGAAGGTTGCATATTAATACACGGCAGGGATTGGAGGGGCGGGCGTGAGCCCGTTCCGGCGGGAGTGCGCAGCGCGACCAGAGGAATGGAGCCGAGAGGCGGAACCCCGGAAAGCCCTAGAAAATGGCCTCCTTGCCATTTTTTTGCTAGGATTTTACACGGTCCTTCGACTGGCTCGGGGACCGGAGTTAGAGCCCTCCATGGCGCTGTCTGTGTACAGTAAAAAATGGCAAGTGTTCTTTTGGGGCACTTATGTTTTGCAGACAAAAGCGCCGCAAGAAAAGAAGAGGATCCAACTGCTAAACCGAGAACTGGTCCACCTGGCTTCCGATGTTGCCTATGGATTTTTCTACGATTTGGGAGATGGAAGTAAGGGTGCTGCCGGTCTCGCTGATTTTTGACGCGCTCTTTGACATTTCTTCCATGGAGTTGCGTATGGATGCTGACTGGGCCTTAAGTGCGTTTACTTCATCCATGACGGCACGGCTTTCGTCGCTCATCTTTTGGGAGGCTGACTGTACGCTGTAAGTGCTTTCGTTCATGTCGCGAAGTGAATCCGTAATCTGGGCGGAGCCAATCTGCTGCTCGCTCATTGCAAACTTTATCTGCTGCACAAGTCCGTCGGTCTCGCGTATTTCTTCTGCAAGGCGGGCATAGCCAATTACGCCCTTCTGGGTGGAAGAAACGACGCCCGCAATTGTATCCTGTATGCGCTTTAGCTGGTCGCCGATTGTCTTTGACTGGGCGGAGGACGTTTCCGAAAGCTTACGGATTTCGTCCGCAACGACAGCAAAGCCTTTTCCTGCCTCGCCAGCGTGGGCGGCTTCTATTGCAGCGTTCATGGCAAGGAGGTTTGTCTGTTCAGCAATGCTAGAGATTACGCTGTTTGCCTCGGTAAGCAGCTTGGACTGCTCGTCAATTTCCTTAATCTGCATCTGCAGGCTTTCCTGGGTCTTTGCACCGTTTTCCGCATCACTTGCAAGAGTGCCGAAGGAAGCGACCATTTTTTCCACGGAGCGGTTTACTTCGCTGATGTTGCCAATCATTTCCTCTATTGCGCTGGATGCCTGCTGCACAACGCCGGACTGGGTTTGCACGAGGCCTTCCAGTGAGTGCACGTTGGAGATGATTTCGCTCATGGTCTGGGCGGTTTGCTCCACGCTTGAGTTCTGGGAGGAAATATTGTCCTTTACGCCGCCTATTGCAGACGTAATCTGGGTGATTGCGGCCCCTGTGTCCTGGGTTCCTTTTCTGAGGGAGTCTCCCGCGGAAAGAAGGGCATTCTTGGAATGCTTCATGTTGGCAATGATGTCCTGAAGCTTTTGGCTAAAGGCATTGAATCCGTCTGCAACGCTTCCAACCTCGCTTATGGCCTTTACGTCTATGCGCTGCTTAAGGTCAGCCTTTCCAGCCGCCATCTGGTTGGAGAAGTCCACTATGCTGCCGCTTATCTTTTTGAGCGGGCTTATGGTCTTGCTGGTTACAAAAGCCGTAAGCAAGCCGATTATCACGGCCACGACAAGGTTTGTAAAGACTATCATCATCAGGGTGGCGTTAAAGCTCTTGTAGACCGTAAGAAGGGGGCTGAAGGCCGCAATGGAATAGCCGGTCTTTGAGTTGGTAACGACTTCCGCCAGGTACTGCTTTCCGTTGATTTTTATCCTCTTGTTTTCCTGGGAAGAGGCAAGCAGGTCGCCTAGGCCTTCAATGCCGATTTCGCTGATGTTCTTAAAATTGTTTTCAGCAGAGCCTGTGTCCGCAAGAACAGTTCCGTTCTTTTCCACCATCATCAGAAAGCTGCCCTCGCCCAGGTTCAGCATGTTAAGCACTTTTGTAAGGGTCTCAAGCGAAACCTCTATGGAAGCGTTCCCTATGAATTCATTGCCGCTGCCGTAGACGCTGCGGGTAAGCCCCACTACGGTTGTGCCTACCGTGGAAGCAAAGGCATCCGTAATCGCGACGCTGCCACCGCTGCTGCTAGCCTTTTCGTACCAGCCGCGCTTTCTTGGATCGTAGCCGCCGTTCATGGAGCCGTCAAAGTTTGTTGCATAGCCGCCCCATTTGGTACCCATGTAAATCTCCGCGATGTCCGGGTCGTGGGAGGCAAAGCGCTTGGCAAGGGTGCGGATTCTTTCTTCCACTGCACTCTTCTGGTAGCCCAAAATTTGGATCGAACCGCTTTCATCTGCAAAAGAATGAACCGACTCATCTGCGGCGCGAACCTCCGGGGATTCAGCAAACACGTTAAGCTCCACTTCCTTTGCGTTAAAAAACATGCTGATTGAATCGGAAAACTCTGTCAGGGCCGTCTTTGCAGAACCATAAAAATTAGAAAGGCAGTCCTTGGAAAAAAAATAGCCGGCAATGTTAACAGAAATGGCAAGGACTACAAGAACGATGACGACCGAACCCGCAGTAAAAATTGTTGCAATCGAGATTGACTTCTTCCTCATCCGTAAAAATCTCCTATCCTGCGGAATAAATTACAGCCATCCGCAAAAGCCAGATTTCACTTTTTTATATCGGAAAAAACTCCAGTCCCTAAAAGACACTTAAAATATATCATAAAAATAAAGTTTTTGTAAATAAAAATTTGAGTAAAAGTTGCAAATTTAACAGGGCTGTTTTTGCGGAAAGTCTTATGGAATGTAGGCTTCTGGACGGTACCCTTGCCAGCTCTACCATTCTGCGCTTTGGCTAACTCGGCTGACATGCCTCTGCGCCACCGCCCTTCCGGGGTTCCGGGGGCCCAACCCCTCCATTGCCGCTCCGCGGCAACTAGCGCCCCTCCACGGCGGCGTACGACCTGCCTTGAAAAAATCCATCCGTGGCTCGACAGTTTTTTTCAAGTGCCAAAAAGTTCATGCTCGAGGCTTTCTGCACTAGTAAAATGGATTGCCCTTATGCCAAGGGAGGCTGCCGCTTCGCAGTTTTCCTTGCGGTCATCAATAAAAACGGCATCCCTTGCACTGCACCCCTCCGCATCAAGTATTATCTTCCAGAACTCCGTATCAGGCTTGGAGACCCCCATCTGGAAAGAGGCGTAAGTCTGGTCAAAGAGGGCGTAGTCTCCCCTCTCCACGTGGCTTGCATAATGGCTTTCCATTGTATTTGTCCCGCATACGACCCGGAATCCACTTTCCTTCAGCCTTTTGATTACAGCGGCCGTTCCCTGGTTCAGGCAAGGGTGGAAGAGGGCATGCCACCAGTCAGTTCTTGCGCGAATGCCGCTCCGGGATTCAAAAATGCCCCAGAATTCCTTCACGCCAATTTCACCGTTACTTATGCGCAAAAGAAGGTCGCCGTTCCCGTCAGAGCCGTCCATGCAAACCTTGCGGAAGCCTTCCCTCCCAAGGCCAAGCTTTTCCCCGATTATCCGGCTTCCGTCCGCATCGTTTGTTACCACACCGCCCATATCGAATATGTAAAGCATAAAAACCCTCCGCAAACATGATTATTCCAGCTTCTTTTGTAGCACAAATAAGGCCTTTCTCCTAGCAGTAAATTTCACAAAATAGGAAACAGGATAAGACAAGCTCCTGCCGCAGCAAAAAAACGAAAGCAAACAAAAGCAACCAGAGCCAGCAAGGAGAGAAAGCTCAAGCTAAAGCACATCCGCTCCCAAATCAAAATGAACCGTGCAAAGATTTTTTAAATTAAAGTGCGCCTTTAATGACAAAAGTTTTTCAATATGCTATAGTAAAGGAAAAAAGCGTTGAAGCAGCGCAAAAGTTGGCTTGTGCCGGCTAAGATTAAAAGAGGAGGTTCAGAGATGGATACTGCAGCAGATAACAATTCCCATTCCGGCAGCTCCGGTCACGTCCACGATTATTCGCGGGTCCGATGGCATATCTCTGGACATTCATGCCATAAAAATCATAAAGGCCGGTACGAAAGCGGTTCGTTGAACTGCAAGTCAATTTTTGAAAGCGGAGTTTTGACGCCCCTTCTTTAGAAGTGACTTTTCAAGAAGTCAAATCCTTACACAAGGCGTTGAGGCTCCATACAAAGGGTTATCAACGTGAAAACAACATATCTAAAGCCTATCCTTGACCTGGAAGCAACAGGCGCAAAAATCAAGACACTCATGAAGCAGCGGGGAATTACGCCCAGACAGCTGCAGGTTATACTCGACTTCCCCTATGTGCAGACGATCTACAACTGGTTCAGCGCAAAAAACATGCCTACGATAGACAACCTTGTCGTCCTAGCCCAAATTCTCGGCGTAACAATTGACGACATCATCGTAACCCGCAAGGTCGAAATGGAAATAGGCGATGCTTACGGAGCGGAAGTCCTGAGCGCATAACATTGGGAAGGCACGGAAGTCTCAAAGGCCACGGAAGTGCAGTTCCCTAGTTTTAATGCCGTCATTTTGCTATAATCGCTTAAAAGGTGGAACATGAACATTTACGTTGATTTCGATGATTGCCTCTGCGAGACAGCCCGGTATTTTTCCGAGCTAATAAAAGGCATGTTTGGTCTGGATATCCCATACGAGAAAATAAAGTATTTTAACCTGCAAAAATCTTTTTCCCTTTCAGATGAAGACTACGACAGGATGATGATTCACGCCCACCAGCCGCAGGTTCTCCTGTCATACGAGGAAACGCCCGGTGCCACAAATGCAATCAAACGCCTGCTCAACAAGGGACACGATGTAAAAATCATAACAGGAAGGCCCCTCAGTGCCTATGAAGCATCAAGGGAATGGCTTGACCTTCACGGACTTGAGAGTCTTCCCTTATTCTGCCTGAACAAATACGGCCGCGACACCTTTCTAAAGGGCAGCAGCTTTAACCTGGAACTCAAGGACTACTACAAGATGCATTTTGATTTTGCAGTGGAAGATTCCCCCCAGGCATTCAATTTTTTTGAACACCTCCCGAATTTGAAGGTAATGGTCTTTGACCGCCCCTGGAACCGAGAATGTGAATTCCCCAACCATAACTACAAAAGATGCCCAGACTGGAAGACTATAGAAAACATTATCGAATCGGATAATATACATCCACAGTCATATCCTTGTTGAATACTTAGCATGCTTTGTCAGCAAGTTGCAGAAAAGTATCAACAATATGTTAAACAGCAATTTTATCCAATTTTTTAATTCATATTTTTACTACACTCCTTTCAAGAGGTAACAATATGAACAAAGAACTTTTTGAAAAATTTAACAATGGCTGCCTGCGTTTGCCGGAAGGTCAAATTGACTTTGGCAAAATCAACTGGAACAAGCATCCGACTTTTGAAGGCGTTGAACTAAAGCACATCATCACTTCAAAAGATACCGGCGGAAAATTCAGCTATCATCTGGTTAGAATTGCCCCCGACAAAAGCATCAAAAATCACATCCACGAGAGTCAGCTTGAAACTCACGAGGTTATTGCGGGAAGCGGAAAATGCATCAATGACGGCAAGTGTCTTGATTACGAGCCGGGTGTAATTTCAATCATGCCTGCAAAAGTTCCACACGAAGTTAACGCAGGGCAGGAAGGACTTTATCTTTTTGCAAAGTTTTTTCCAGCTTTATGTTAGGATTCGCCATCAGGGCTTGAGGCTTTCTTGTATTCCTTGGGAGCAAGCCCTACGATTTTTTGAAAGCATCTGTCCAGGTGGCTTTGGTCGCAAAAGCCTGCATCATAAGTCACCTCGCAGACGCTTTTTTCTTCTTCGAGCAGCTTCTGCGCCTTCCGAACTTTGCACTGAATCTGAAACTGATGGGGAGTAAGCCCGTACATCTTTTTGAATTTTCGAATCAAGTGAAACGGACTGATATTTGTGTCTTCTGCCATTTCTTCAATAAGATAAAGATTTTCAGGCTGGTCCAGGATTGAATCTTTGAGTTCCACAAGCGGAATGTCTGCAGCCTTGCTACCTGATTCAGAAAGCATCTGCCTTTGCACATGCACACAAGTCACCAGCATAGAATAGCCCTCTTGGTCAACCGGCTTTATCTCATGCAGAACATCCGGCGGAATCTGAAACTCATCTCCTGCCCGATAGATTTTTGACGCACCGTCCATCACAATGCAAACCTTTCCGTCTTCAACAATTCCAAGAGTCAGGTGTTCAGCGTGAGTGTGAGGCGGATAAGCTTTCGTCCAGTTTTTATAATGAACGCATTCTATGTCATCATTCTTTTTGCGGTAAGAGATTTCATCGTTCATACATTCACCCTGCATTATTTTCACATCAAACCGCGGGAACAAAATCGAAAGGCTCTTCCACGCGAATTGAAAAATTTGACTTCTCGTTTATCTCAAAATTATAGACCGCACTGGGGATTTATTCAATGCATCGTACGGCTAGTAACATTTTGAAAGTCCGATTGAAGTGCGCTTGAAAAAGATTGAATACTGACGCGCCACGACAAAAATGCAATTGAACATGTGGCGCATTATGGCTAATATGGATGAGCAGATGCACATTAGCATTCTGTTTGCAAAGTAGGATTATATGTTGAATTGTTTACTTGTAGCTTTAGGTGGCGGGATTGGAGCCTGCCTTAGATATCTGATTGGTCTTATTCCCCTAAAAGAACCTTTTACCTTTCCGGTAAAGACTTTGTTTATAAATCTTTTGGGCTGTTTTGTTATTGGACTGATTGCAGCTCTTGCAGTAAAGAATAGTTCGCTTTCGCCAAAGGTTGTGTTGTTTATAAAGACCGGATTGTGCGGTGGCTTTACAACCTTTTCAACTTTTGCATTGGAAACGGAAACACTCATAAAGACCGGGCATGTTGGACTTGCACTTCTTTATATTGCCCTGAGCTTGCTTGCAGGGGTGGGGCTTGCCTTTGCCGGGCAAATTGTTGCTGGAAAGTAGGATCAAAGGCTTATAAAAAAAATCAACTTATAAAAATTTATTTTTTTCATATTGACAAATATCTATGTATCAATTATTATGAAACATATAGATAAATGTCAATATGAGGTTGCGTATGAATGAATCAGAATTCGCTCTTGTTTGCAAGGCTTTGGGGGATGAAAACCGCGTACAGATTATAAAAATGCTTATTGGCGGGGAATTGTGTGCCTGTAAAATTCTTGATGCTTTTAATATTACCCAGCCAACTCTTTCCCACCACATGAAGATTCTTACAGACTGCAATCTTGTTAATTCACGGAAAGAAGGCAAGTGGACTTATTATTCAATAAACTGCAAAAAGTTTTCCGAGTTTAAAGGCGCTGTATCTGAGTTTGCCTGTAAAACTTCTGCCGCAAAAAAATCAGCTGGAAAGTGCTGTGCTAAGGATTAAGGCTTATGGGAAGATTTATTCAAAACCAGATTCTTGGAATGCAGTGGCTAAAAACGCTTGTTGGAAAAATACTTACCGCTTTTGGCCTTGATGTTGAAGGCCGCATTGGTGGAAGCCTGCATTTTTTTATCTATGATGTAATAAAAATTACTGTTCTTCTTTTTGTGCTGATATTTTTGATTTCGTACATTCAGTCATATTTTCCGCCGGAAAGAAGTAAGAAGATTTTGTCTCGCTGCAAGGGATTTCCTGCCCGCATAATTGCAGCTCTTTTGGGAACGGTAACATCCTTTTGTTCCTGTTCTTCAATTCCTCTTTTTATGGGCTTTACAACTGCTGGCCTTCCGCTTGGGGTAACATTCAGTTTTTTGATTTCTTCCCCAATGGTTGATTTTGCTTCCCTCATTCTTTTAACAAGTATTTTTGGCTGGAAGATTGCACTTGCCTATGTTTCCTTGGGACTCCTTGTTGCTGTTGCAGGCGGAAGTATAATAGAGCATCTTCACATGGAAGATCAGGTTGCAGATTTTATCCGTAATGGAAAAAGCCTTTCCCTTGAAGAAGAAAAACTTTCCCAAAAGCAGAGGCTCCTTTCTGCGTTGGAGTCTGTTGCCGGTACGCTTAAAAAAGTATTTCCCTATATTCTTTTGAGTGTTGCAGTTGGGGCGGTAATTCATAACTGGATTCCTGAGAGTTGGATCATTAATACGCTGGGGAATAAAAATCCGCTCGGTGTAATTCTTGCTGTCTTTGCCGGCATTCCAATGTATTCAGAAATTTTTGGCTGCATTTCGATTGCAGAAAGTCTTCTGGCAAAAGGCGCGCTACTTGGGGTTGTGTTAAGCTTTTTGATGGCGGTAACGACTTTGAGTTTGCCCTCACTGATTATGTTGAAAAAGGCGATTAAAACTAAACTGCTGGTAACTTTTGTTTCAATCTGCGTGGTTGGAATAATTCTTGTGGGATATTTTTTCAACGTTTTTCAGACGTTCTTTTTATAAATTGCGTGAGGGATTGGAGCACCGCCGAAGGCGTTCCGAAGGAATGAAGCGATAGCGGTTTTCGCGACGAGCACGAAGGTGCGAAGTTTCAAGCGAGTGCGCAAAGCCCGACCCGAAGGGGCACGCCAAAAGGAGAATCAAATGGAAAATCTTACTGTTAAAGTTTACGGAAGCGGTTGTAAGGGATGTAAAACCTTGCACCAGAATGTGATTGATGCTCTTGCAGAAAAGAATCTTGCAGCTGATGTTGAATACATTACGGACATGCAAAAGATTATGGAAACCGGTGTGATGAGTCTGCCAGCTCTCGCGTTGAATGATAAGATTGTTTATTTTGGCAAAGTCTTGAGCGTTGCAGATGTTAAAAACTTTTTTTGGGAAAAAATATGACTCACAAAGAAAATGCGGTGAATTATTTTTCGCAGAAATTGCATTGTTCTCAGGCGGTTCTTGCGGCTTTTGCAAAGGAATGTGGAATTACAGAGGAGCAGGCCTTGAGAATTGGCAGCTGTTTTGGAAGCGGCATGCGGAAGGGTGAAGTTTGCGGAGCTGTAACTGGAGCCCTGATGGTATTAGGTTTGCTGTATGGGCAGAAGAGTGCCGGTGACACAGAAGGCCGCCAGCTTTCAGACAAAGTGAATGATTTAATGATGGACCGCTTTAAGGAAAAATGTGGCTCTTACCTCTGCAATGATTTATTGGGCTTTGATGTAAGAACAGAAGAAGGCCTTCAATACTGCCGCGACAATAAATTGTTTACAGACTTCTGTCCCAAAATGGTGGCCGCCGTAGTGGACATTGTTGAAGAAATAATTCTGGAACAAAAAGCGCACGCCTAAATCCTCTTTGCCAGAGTCCGCCAACCGCTGGTAATTTTATTACAGCTCATGATAGTACGGACAGATGTTTTCAAAATGGCCGTCCTTCATTCTAAACCCCTTTGGAATTGTTCCCAGCTGAACAAAACCAAGTCGTTCATACAAATGGCGGGCGTGAACATTGCTCTCTACAACTGCATTAAATTGAAGAACTCCATACCCGCATTTTTTTGCCTGGGCAAGGCAGTCTTTCACAAGCAGTTCACCGATGTGCTTTCCCCGGGCATTGGAAGCGACAGCATAGCTTGCATTACAAATGTGACCGCAGCGGCCAACATTGTTCGGATGCAAAATATAAAGGCCAAAGATTTTGCCATCTTCTTCTGCAACACAAGACAATGTTTGTCCTGCAAAAAAAGTTCTGCCGCTTTCTTGAGTCAAAAGCTCTTCCTGTGGAAATGCAATTCCTTCTTCTACAACTTCATTCCAGATTTGAATCATTGATGAAAGATCTTTTTCTTCGTATTTTCTGACTGTCATAAAAAACTCTTTACACATGCCGTCTGCATTAAGTTTTGTGAGTATAGCAGAAAATCGGGAAAATGAAAAGCGTGGCAAAATTGCAAATAATATAATATGTAATTTTTTTCTGGAGCAGCTTTTTTGGTTCAACTGTGTCCGGCACTCCGTGACCGGCCAACTCCATCTGTTGTACCCGCTTTCCGGTGCTTGCCCGCCTTACGGCGCGCGGCCCGCCAGTTCCTGTCGGGCGCCTTCGGCCACCTACAATCGGGGCTAGGCTTTTATCTGCAGAAGGGCTATACTAACACATCAATTGTAAAAACGGAGAGAATCATGACGGCATTCCTAGCACTGGCATTTATCCTTGTCATTTTAACTGTAGCAATTGTCGTAGCATTTTTTGGCATAAAAGACACAATAAAGGATATAGGAAAGTTCGTTAATCTTGCAAAGGAAGAAACATCCCACATTACCGGAGAGAACACACAAAACCAAGGCCAACACTGGATCAGGATAAAGTGGTTTGCAATAGGGGCAGCCACCATGTTTTTATGCGCAAAGATTTTTTCCTTCTTTATCATACCGCTAATTTCTTCCATTGTACTGCAAGCCGTCATCGTATTTTTTGTAAGCAAGAAAGACCAGGAAAACAAAAACGCAAAAAGAAAATTCTATGCCCTGGGAGCCTTTACCTCAATACTGGCTGCCATACTTATCATCCTTATAGAATATGGCGGAAGCAAAAATCCTGTTAGCATACTCTTGCACTTTGTCATGCTGATAGCACTCTTTATTCTTATGGCATTTGCAAACAATAAAATAAAAGTTCTAAAAAACGACACGGCCACAAGACGCACATCAGGAATAATAACAAGCCAGCGGATAAGCAAAGGAAAAATCCTCTTTTTTACCTATGCAACAAGCCACATATACGAATACGAGTTCAACGCAAACGGCACAAGATACAAGGGCATAGACGGAGAATCAAATCGTCAGCTAAAAAAAAGAGGCCACCAACTTACTGAATCAGTCACCGTGGAATACGAAGCTGACTCTCCAAAAAACTCCTGGCTCTTGGACATAAAGCACCGGGGACACTTTACCGTATATGCAGCAACAATCGTATGCACGGCCGCAATCATCATGCACTGCATTATGACCACAGACCTCTTAGACACAATAAAAAACCTTTAGTTCCCCCTAGCCTTCCAAGCAGGATACCAGCTTACAAACCGGCTTGTAAAAATTCCCATTGCAACGGGAACAAGATTGTTTATTATTGCAATCAAGATTCCAAAGCCCGCCCTTTTTAAGAAGAAGGTCCATGTAGCAGTCATAAGGTAAAGGATGCCCCAGCAAACAGAAAGAATATAATTTGCCCGCATAAAAATAAGGTTACGCCTTGCCTTCTCACCGCCATAGCTGTATTTTACATAGCTTGCAGAAAGCGGTTCTTTTGTAAGGCAGGAGCAAAGCCAAAAAGTGCCAAAGATAAAACAGCCCAGACTTGTAACAAGCTCTCCCCTTCCAAAAAGAATCACAAAAGAAGACAATATTGCAACAAGGGCAATCGAAAGCTGGTCCCAAATTACAAAGCGGCGCTTCCTCATAACAAGTGGCAAAAGTGCACACACCACCATAGAAATTACGGCACCAAGCCTTGCATTTATTCCCATGGAAATCCAAAAAGAAATCCAAGGAATAAGCATAGTCACCATAGAAGGATTCTTCTTATCCGCAAAAGAGTCAGAACCTTCACCGCCTGCACCTTCAGACTGCGAAAGACCTGTCCTCCCAAAAAACTTCCCCCAGTCTATCATCAAAGAAAAATCACCGGAAACAGTATAAAGCTTCTTACCCAAGGCTTCAGCACCATCCATCTCTCCGCGGGAAATTGAAACCCAAACTTCATAAGGGGTATCGATGCGTGTTGTAGCCGTCAAGTGGCCATCCGCAAAAACTTCACTTCCGTCTTTTCCCAAAAGAATCTGATAGCACCTGCCCACGTCAGTATAATTCATTTCAAGAACACGGTCTTTTCCGTCATAAGAATCTTTATTGTAAAGAGCCGCCATCTGTTTTGTAAAAGTCAAATCTTCAGAAAGTTTTTCCCCGGAATGGCTTATGCCCCAACTTGCATCCGCCATCTTTTCAAAAACATCTTTCGGGTAAAGTAGCGCCTCAAGTTTTTTATGCGTGCCTTCGGATATGGAACCCAATGCAAATTCCGCACCTGCCCTTTCCACAAGCTCAAGATATTCCTCTGCAACAGAAGCAACTTCTTTTTTGCCAAAAAGTTCCCCCTGCCCACACATTATCTTTTCATATTTTCCGCTTCCAAAAAAATGATCAAACATAGCAATTACGCTGTCATAATTATCCTTTGCCGAATAAAATCCGCATGTAGAAATAATCACATTTCGCCTGTCCTTTTTCTCGTACCGCATCTCGTGGCTTCCGCTGCCATGCCCACTGGTGTTTTCTTTCATAAAAGGAAGAATCAAAGGAAGCTGGCGGTCAATCATATTCTTTAGCATACCGGGAACATTAAAATAGTAAAGAGGAAAACTCCACACAATCATGTCCGCATTAAGAATCTTTGGAAGAAGAGACTGCATGTCGTCTTTTATGCAGCAAACTCCGGGTGTATTTTTCCAGCAGCCAAAACAGCCCTTGCAAGTGCCTATATTCATGGAGGCAAGTTCTATCTCTTCAACAGAAAGCTCTTCTTTCCTAGCTGTCATTTCCGCCTTAAAACCTTGCAAAAATTTTTCAGCCAGGCAAAGTGAATTGCTTCTTTTTCCCTTAGGGCTTCCGTTAATCAGCAGTATTTCCATGTTTAAATTCCTCCAGTTCCCTAATGCAATTCTTGCACCATTTTCTAAGCATCTTTTCATACATAAGGCCAAAATCCATTGTAAATTTCCAATACAATGTCTTCATCCTGTCTGGAACATTCTTTTGATATTCATTTATTAGTAAATCAGCTTTTTTGCATCCTTCCGGAAAGACAGAATTCTGCTCAGGAAGATTTTTAAAAAATTCTATATTCTCATCTATGCTGCATTCGCCACGGAAAAAAGTTTTCATCATCAAAGGGCTACGAATAACAGACTTTAAGCCGTCATCCTTTAGCCAGCGGGCAAGCTCCTTTTTACCGTCGCGTGTTATGGAAAGCAAATTCTTGTCAGGCCTACTTTCCTGCTCTATGCGGGCAGACTGAATCCAGCCGCTCTTTTCCAGAGTCTGAAGCTCCCTGTAAATTTGACTTGTCTGGGCATGCCAGAAAAAACTCAGCGAATCGCGAAAAACCGTCATAATTTCATATCCGGTCATTTTACCGTAATTCAAAAGTCCAAGAATACCGTGTTTTAGCATCAGCCTTCCTTATATTCCACTTGTATAATATCAACGCTTACAATATAGTTCCACTTGTGGAATATGTCAAGGTATATAAAGAAACCCTTGCGGTAAAAATGCATTTTTTGTACTATTAAAGTATAATCCAAAAAAGAAAAAAGCAGGTGTACAAAAAATGAAAGACGTTTACGAAGAAGTCCCGCAATTTGAAAACGAACACTATCTTTTCCGCTTTGTAAAAGAAAGCGATGCAAAAGATTTGCTTGAAGTTTACAGCGACAAAAACGCCCTGCCCTTCTTTAACAGCGACAACTGCCACGGAGACAATTTTTATTACCCAACAATTGAACGCATGAAGGAAGCCATAAGTTTTTGGATTAAGTCCTACCAGACAAAATGGTTCGTCCGCTGGGCAATAGTAGAAAAACAAAGCAAAAAGGCCGTTGGCACGGCAGAACTTTTTCACCGCGACGCAAACGACTACTTTAACAACACTGCACTCTTACGTCTGGACTTAAAAAGCTCACTCGAAAAGACAGAAGTTATAGAAGAAGTTTCCGGCATAATTTTACCGTCAGCCTGCAAACTGTTCAATGCAGAAAAAATCGCAACAAAGGTTTCCCTTTACGCCATCGAGCGAATGGCTGCATTCAAAAAACTTGGCTTTGCAAAGTCACAAGAATTTTTGGTCGGAGGATCAGACGGATATTCCTACAAGGATTACTGGGAAAAGCAAGGCTAAGGGAAGCACAAACATGGAAGATTTATCTGACTACATAGAAAGGGCATACAAGTTTGCAGGCACCGATGATGAAAGCGATGGCTACATCGATTCGCTAGAAAAACGGATTCGCCTTAAAGAAATTCTAGAGACGAGCGGCAACATCCTCCAAGACCGTACAGATTTTTAAAAGGAGAAGTAAGCAAGTGCAGATAAAAAAATGTTCGCTTTCGGACCTTGAAGAACTGGCTCAGTTAAACAGGCAGCTCATCGAAGACGAAAAAAGCGACAACACGATGACTGTGGAGCAATTGAAAATCAGAATGCGTGATTTTCTTTTAGGCGAATACGACGCATATTTCTTCATGGAAGATGATTGCGTCGCAGGATATGCCCTTGTACGGCGCACTTCAAGCCCACTGTATCTGAGGCAATTTTTTATCGCAAGGAATTTCAGGAGGCAGGGCAAGGGAAAAAAAGCCCTCAAACTTTTGCTGGCTGAGCTGAAGACAGATAAGATTGACATCGAGGTCTTGTCATGGAACGAGGCTGCGATTAAATTCTGGGAAAGCTGTGGTTTTGCCGAGCGAAGCCGCTATATGAGGTTGGAGTAGATTATGAAAATTGCAGTATTTACGGATGTCCACGGAAACCTCAAGGCGTTAAAAAATGTCCTTGAGCAAATCAAAGAAAAAAAAGCTGACAAGGCTGTTTTTTTGGGAGACATTTTTCAGCGGGGCAACGAAGAGATTGAATGCCTTGAGCTCCTTAAAAAGAGCGGCGCAATCTGCCTTAAGGGAAACTGCGAGCTTTACCTTGAGCATGGCGTTGACATCGACCCGGATGTTGAATACTTAAGGTCTTATTATGACGGAATGAGGCAAAAGCTTTCTTCCGGGCAAATGGAATTCATCAGGCAGATGCCCCTCTTCCATGAAGAAGAATGTTTCGGCCGCAAAATACATTTCTCTCATTTTTTGTTCAAGGACATTGACGCGCCCTATCCCTTCCTCCAATTGTCAAGCCTGAAAAACGGAATCTTTGACGCGGCATGCAAAAGCAATGAAGTGGCCAAATATGACCTTGTTGCGGTCGGCCATTCGCATCAGAATTTTGAGCAAGGAAATGTGGTTTCCCTTTCGGCTACAGGACTGGAAGGCGCGTCCTTCCTTTTGATTGAAGCAACAGAAGACAAAATTAACTTTGAGCGTTTTAATCTCAATTAAAATTTACAAAAAGGGTGAAATATGATTTTACTGGTAGTAGACACACAAAGAGGTTGTTTTAACGAAAGTCTTTTTGCTTTTGAGACTGTAAAAGAAAACATAAAGCGACTGATTGCAGAAGCCCGCAAAAATGGCATAGAGGTTTGCTATGTTCAGCATGACGATGGGCCCGGCAAGGATTTGGACAAAGCTACGGATCGCTATGAAATATATGACGACTTTGCTCCGCTCCCAAATGAAAAGCGTTTTGAAAAAAATGTAAACAGTTCCTTTCATCCGATGACAGGACTAACTGAATACTTAAAGTCAAAGAATGAAAAAGACATAATTACAATTGGAGTTTCCACAGACTATTGCATGGACGCAACTGTAAAAAGCGGATTTGAGCACGGTTTTAATATCATCATTCCTTCTTATGCAAATTCAACTTACGACAATCCTTACTTTGACAAAGAAACAGCCTACAAATATTTCAATGACTTTATGTGGCCAAGGCGTTATGCAAAGACGATCAGTGTAGAAGAAACAATCAAAATGATGCAAAAGTCCACAAAAAAACTTTAAGAGGAAAAAAATGAAACAGTACATTGTTGACGCTTTTACGGACAAAGTTTTTTGTGGAAATCAGGCTGCGGTCTGTGTGCTAAAAAACTGGATTCCCGATGAACTCATGCAAAACATCGCAAGGGAAAACAATTTTTCCGAAACGGCTTTTACCGTAAAAGAGGGCGAAAAATATCACCTGCGATGGTTCACCCCCGCCGCCGAAATTGATTTTTGCGGACACGCCACTTTGGGAACGGCTTTTGTCCTGCTCAATTTTTACGAAAAATCTTCTCCAAAGGTTATTTTTACGACTCAGGTTGGAGAGCTTGCCGTAGAAAAAGAAAGAGAATCCTACAAAATGAATTTTCCGGCCTACAGCTGCAAGAAAATTGAAGTGACGGACAAAATGGAAGAGGCTCTGGGCCTGCGTCCAAAGGAAGCCTATCTTGACCGCGACCTGCTTTTGGTTCTGGAAAATGCGGAGCAGGTTCGGAACCTCAAGCCAAATCAGGAAAAGCTAAAGGAGCTTGAAGGCCTTTGCATAGCCGTAACCGCCAAAAGCGACAGTGCTGAATATGACTGCGTGAGCCGGGTATTTTGCCCGGAACTTGGATTGATGGAAGACCCGGTAACAGGAAGCAGCCACTGCATGATAGCCCCCTACTGGTGCGACCGCCTTAGAAAGGAAAAGCTGGTCTGCTTTCAGGCTTCAGAAAGGTCAGGCCTCTTGTCTGCTGAGTTAAAATGCGATAGAATCATTTTGTCAGGCAAGGCAGTTTTGTATTCGGAAGGAAATATACTTGAAAGACATGAAAGATTTTCTGAGTTTTGAGACGGAAAGACTCGTTCTACGTGATTATTGTGAAAACGATTTTGAATCATATTACCGCTTGAGGTCAGACTCAAAAACAATGTACTATCTGCAGGATTTGGAATTCCATTCAGTTGAAGAGGCAAGGTCTGACTTTGACTTTGTGCTTGATGATATGAAAAGTCCAAGCCGCAAATTCTATTTTTTTCACATCGAGCTTAAAGGCAGCAATGAACAGGTGGGAAGCATCGGCTATACGGTCCTGAACAATACGCCGGTAGGCAAAATCGTGCAGCTGGGATATTTTACCTATCCGAAATTCTGGGGAAATGGTTATGTGTCCGAAGCGGTGAATAAAGTTTTGGAATTCGCTTTTACTCAAAACGATGTCTACCGTGTCACAACAGGCTGCCTTGCAGAGAACAAAGGTTCTGAGAGAGTCATGCAGAAAAGCGGCATGACAAAGGAAGCCGAGCATAAAGATTACGAGTGGCATGACGGAAAAATGAAAACCCGCCTTGAATACCGCCTGCTCAAAAGTGAATGGAAAAAATCGGTTTAGGCATTGCTCATTTGAACTTTATGCAGCACTCAAACACAGAGCGGGTGCCTTCCTTGATGTGGACGAATGTTCTTCCCGGACAGTCTGGATCATCGCGGCGGTAAACTTTTAGCACTTGCCCCTCCTTGCTTTCGCCGGTGTAGTGAACTTCCAAGTCCGTAATTTCATGTGCCTGCAAAAAATCATCGGTAAAAACACTGAGGGCAAATTTTATGTATTCAATGTTATTCATGTGGCGGGACATGTCGATATGGCAGGAGCGGATCGTCTGTTCAAAAGCAAGCTCGTCATCTGAAAAATCACACGGAAAGCGTTCAAACGCCTCGTTAAACACAGGCTCAGGAAATCCTTCTTTTGGATATGGCAGAGTGGTAATTCTTACGGGCCGATGATTTTCAAGGCTCAACACGCAGGCCTCCTGATTTGCAACAAGCAAGCGCATTCCGTTCTTATCTACAATTTCAGTATTGACGTGTGTCCGCATTCCAAGATTGTCGATTGGAAAAGTGCAAGCCGTCACAATTTCGCGCCAGTCCGGGCGGCGGTCAAAATGAACCTTGGTTTTTGTAAATACCCAGAAGTCATTGAACTTTTCACGGTAAACAACGCCGTCGCATCCCATCGCGTTAAAACATTCCGTCAGGTTGTCCTGCACAAGCAGAACCGACTGAGCAACACCCATGCGTACTGAAGAATCAATAAAAGCCGAGGAAACCTCACGCTGGCTTTTGAAAATCAAATTGCTGTCCATGTCCTCTAGTATACTGAAAATTGTTATGAAAATCTATTGCATTAAAACTTCGTCAGGATTCCGCATCCTTGCAGTTTTGTAAAATCCGCTTTAGGTAGTTTTCAAAGTCCCGGATTTCATCTTGCGAAAAACCCCGGTAAAAAAGTTTGTTCTGTTCTTTTGAAGCCTTGGGAATTTTCTGCTTGAAGATTTCATCTTTTCCAGTCCGGCTGACAAGGGTTACCCTTTTGTCTTCATTGCTCTGGACCCGCTTTACATATCCGTCGCGCTCAAGCCGGTCGATTATTCCGGTAAGAGTCGCTTTGTCCAGGCTTGTTTTTTCAACAAGTTTTTTTATGGGAATATTATCCTCGTTCCACAGGGCAAATATCACCCTACCCCGCGCGCCGGCAAGGTCTTCCAATCCGTTGCGGCTCAACACGGCATACCAAACGCGTTGGCACACTTGGTGTATTTGCGAGATAAGGGTTCCACCTTCAGTCCTGCCGTTTTTCATAAGTTCTGCCACCCACTTATTTGCCGGAGGAATTTACAGGCTGCCCAAAATTATGGATTCCCAAGTTGCCCCAGCAATGCATGTATTTTGAGGTGAACTTCATAAGAGTGTAATCAGGGTCGGTCGCTCCCTTGTGGTAATACATAAGCCAAGTTTTATGCCAAAAATCTTTTTTTACGTCCATGTCCGTAACTTCTTCCATTGTGCCGATTGCGGAAATGCCTTTGAATTTTTGGGGAAGAACAAAGTAAAGGCAGACATTGTTGTTTGCACGTATTTGCTCGATTTTGCGCGAAGATGTGTTTGTCGTAAAATAAATCGTGACAGTCTCGCCGTCAAGGCTAATTGCCTTGTCCTTTAGCTTTGGATATTTCTTTGGATTTGCAAGATTGAGAAGTGCGCGGATTTCTGGAAAGCCTTCCGTTTCTCCTTTTCCAAATGTAGCGAGCTGGGCGGATTCAGCAGACTGAATTACTTTTACTACGTCCTTAATATTCATGGCATTCTCCTGAAAATTAGTTTGCATACAAACTATATTAGCAAAAGAAACTTTCGTCAAGACCCTGGCATCCAATTGCAATCATACCCACGCACAGGCCGATGTGCATGGGCACAAGAAGAGTGACATTCAGATTCTGTTCACGGACTTTCTTATTTTAACAAAGCTTCGATATATTTTTTGACATCTGATCCAGAGCCCCGGGTAAAATCTTTTCCACCCTTAAAGTCTGCGCCCTTTGCAAAGTTAGACAAATCTGTGCCGCTGCGACCCAGACCGCTGCTGCCGCTGGTGCAAAGTGTAATCATTTTTTTGCCCGACCAGTTCTGGCTTTCTACAAATGTGTAAAGGATTTTTGGCGCATAACCCCACCAGATTGGATAGCAGACTACAACAGTGTCATAGCCTGAGATGTCGATTTTATTTGCAATTGCAGGACGGCTTTTAGGGTCGTTGTACTCGATTGTCGTGAGCGATTTTTTGTCGTGCCAGTTTAAGTCTGCACTGGTGTACTTGTGAACAGGCTGGATTTCAAAAATATCCGCCCCCATTTCCTTTGCCGCATTTTTTGCCATGCGCTCTGTTGTTCCCGTCACGCTAAAGTAAACAAAAGCCACGGTCCCTGATCCGGTCGACGGGTTAGCAAATGCTCCTGCCATGATAAAGCCTCCAATTAAAAGTGTAAGAATGAATTTTTTCATATACTTCCTCCTAATTCAATATTTCAAACACAGCCGTCACATCGCCTTTACCCAAAACTTTTTTGAGTTCGGCCTGGGTCACTCCATCCACTTTACCAAGACGGGTAAAGTTCCAGCTGTTTTTGTCATAGTAAATTGTAATCTGATTTCCCTGATACAAAATGATGTCGCCTGCTTCGGTAGTAATCTGCGTGTCGTTTCGAGGAAGCGAAGTTCCAAGCGGACCGACTTTTTCAAAGTTTCCATAGTCGCCCATTTTGATTGTGACAGGTTCTTTTTTCAAAAGTTCGTAAAAAGCTTTAGCAGAAGAATTGTTGGCTAAAGTTGCCGTTAGTTCAGATTTACCGCTGCCGCTTGTAATTTGGATTGAGATCTTCATATTTGAAAATTCTCCTTTGCCCTTTGCACAGGCATTTGATGCGAGGAGGAAAGCTGCTATTAAAAATAAAAATAATCTTTTCATATTCAGATGCTCCTTTTAATTGCATTTTTGCGTTAGGGATTGTAGGGGCGGCGAAGCCGTTCCGAACTCGCAGCGCAGCTTCGAGCGAGGAATGGAGGCGAATGCCGGAACCCCGGAAAGCCCGACCGGCTGACAACTTGTTGGCAGACGGGAACGCCCAAAATATCCTTATCGTTTTAGTAACGCTATGTCACTTAACTAAAGTGTAGGGCATAACTAGTGACTTGTCAATACTAAAATACGTTTTTAGTGATAAAAAGTTACTTATTGCAAAAAATTATTTGGTATGCTATTCTTTAGATATGGCAGATTTAAAAAGCAAAGCAGTTTTCATCCGCGCAAGAAGCGATGAGCACAAGGAAGAGCGGCTTTCACAAATCAAAGAGGCAACTGCAGAACTTTTTGCATCCTGCCCTTATTCAGAAATTACGCTTACAACAATAGCTGAAAAACTTGGCTGGTCCCGGGCAAATCTTTATAAATACATTACGACCAAAGAGGAAATCTTTTTGGAAATTGCGGCAGAAAAAATGTCGGCTTACTACGGTTCCTTGCTTTCGGCTTTTCCAGAGGACAACAATTTTTCTACAGATGTTATTGCCGAAGTTTGGGCTGGGATTGTTAATGCAAATCAGGATTATATGCGCTATGTTTCTTATCTTAACCCAGTGATAGAGACAAATGTTACGGTGGAAAGGCTTGCCATTTTTAAGAAGAAATATTATGACCTTGCCTATGCCTTCTGCGACAGGCTTTCCCGGATGCTTTCTTGCAGTCAGGATGCGGCATACAAAATTCAGCTGGACATATTGTTTTACGCTTCTTCAAATGCGGTCTGCTGCTACAAAAATCCTTTGGTTCAGGAAGCTCTTAGGCAAATAAAGATAAGTCCCCCGCCCATGGATTTTTACAAGGACATGAAGGACTTTCTTAGGATGCGGCTTGAGTGGAAATAAAATGCTAGTGGGAAAGAATCTGGGGCAAATCGGAAAATTGCTTTAGCCTTGCAAGATAGGAGTCTGCCTTTCCAAAGCCGTAGGATGCCCACACAAAGGGAATGCCTGCCTGTTTGCAAGCGTCACAGTCAGTTTGTGTGTCGCCAATGTAAAGAGGGGATGTGATTTGGTTGCGGGAAACAAGCATCATAAGGTTTTCCGCCTTGCCCCGCCCTGTTCTGCCGTAACATTCAAAGTCGCGCACGTAGGGCGTAAGGCCGGTCTTTTCCAGGGTAAGCTCTATGTAGCCGCTCTGGCAGTTGCTTACCACATAAAAATTGTTCAGGCCAGAAAGCTCTTTTACGGTTTCCACAACACCGGGGTAGCTTATGTCCATGTCCAGCTTGTAAAGGGCTTCCTGTTCCTGGGCACAGCAGGACGTTATAAGAATTGCGCGCTCGTCTGCGTTCAAATCTGGCCAGAGGGATTCAGCAATCTTATCCATGGTCTTGCCAAATTCCTTCTGCAAATCTTGGGCAACGACTTTCTTTGCGTTAAAGCCGCTCATGTCTATTGCCCTGTTCCATGCAACTGCAACTATGCCTGTTGTGTTCCAGATTGTTCCGTCTATGTCCAGAATGATTCCGTCGTACCTTATGATGTCTTCCATTCGGTCAGTCTAGCAAAAAACACGAACTTGTTAAATAGGGAACTGCTTTTACTGGGCGGTTACCAAAGCCCAGTAGTAGCCGTACATGTCGTTGTCCTTGTAGGCATAGGCAATGCCAACTTTTGAGGCATTTGCAGCAAGCAGGATTCGCCTGTGGCCCTGGCCTGCGTAATTTTTATCCTCTTCCCGCCAGCCATTCGCAACGCTTACACCGGTGGAATAACCAGCCGCAATACATTCGCCAGCGGGGCTTAGAGAAACACCAGCCTCTGAAAAAGCAGTAAAACAGCTACTTCCGTTTGGCCTTGTGTGGTCAAAATTCTGAACCAGCTCCCTTGCCCTAATCGATGCAACGCGGCACAAATCCTTATCTAGCACAAGAGCTGCCCTTCCGGTAACTGGAACCTGCGTGGTATTACCTTCATCCCACTGCCAAGTGTTGCTGGTACGAAAAGCATTTATCGTCTCAAAGCAAATCTTCACCTGCTCATCAATATCATCCTCGTCATCACCACCCTTTGAGCAAGAAGAAAAAGAAAAAAGCATGGCGCTTGCAACAAAGGCAGTTAAAAGTAAAAACAAAAAACGTCTTTTCATGGTTAACCCCCACCCCTTATTATGGAATGGGATTCTTTATTTGTAAAGCTAGCCTATAAAATCCTTGGCATTTTTTCCTACAAGTTTTCCTGCGAAAAACTTGCCAGTCATTTTTGCCAACAAAAGACGAGACATCCATGTCGCTATCAGTTTACGCGTTATGGACATCCCGAAGGAAAATCAAGTCAGAACCGGAAACAGAAAAAGCCGCTCCCCTTTTACGGAAAACGGCCTTTCTTATAAATTAAATTCTGTTACTTAAAGTCAAAACGAAACTTATCTAACAGCGCAACTTCAAGCGTACTTGCCCACAATTTAAGCAGGCGTTGCGGGCGGCGTTTGAGCCCGCAGAGGGGGTAGCACGCAACGAAGTGCGGGCGCAGGGGGAGACATCCCCCCCCCTGCACAAAGAAAATCCTACCTGGACAAAAGCGCGTTCAGTGCCTTTACAAAGTCAGCAGGATCCTTAAGCTCAGCCCCGTCAACAAGCATTGCCTGATCAAGAAGAACCTCGCTCACCTGGCCAATAAAGGTCTCATCGCTTTCCGCAGCAAGCTTCTTAACAATCGGATGCTCTGCGTTAATTTCAAGGATAGGCTTAACAAGGGAAGCATTGCCCTGTCCCATTGCCCTCATCATGCGCTCCATCTGAATGCTGGGGTCATTCTCGTCAATAACGATGCAGGATGGACTGTCGCTAAGACGCTTGCTAAGAACAACGTCCTTTACGCGGTCACCCAAAGCCTTCTTAATCTTTTCCTGAACAGGCTTAAATTCCTCTTCCTTCTTCTTAGCCTCTTCCTTGTCCACTCCAAGCTCTTCGTCGCTGCCTGCGCGGTTAACAGCCTTAAGGTCAAAGTCGCCGTACTTGCCGTAAGCAGGAATTACAATGTCGTCAATCTCGTCGCAGCAGATAAGGACTTCAAAGCCCTTCTTCTTGTAGGCCTCAAGAAGCGGAGAAGAACGCAGGTTCTTTTCGTCAGTACCGGTAATATAGTAGATAGCCTTCTGGCCTTCCTTCATGCGCTTAACATAGTCAGCCAAGCTTGTCCACTTTCCGTCACCATCACCACTCTTGTCCGTACTCTTAAAGCGGATGATGGCAGCAATCTCGTCGCGGTTTGCAAAGTCGGAATAAAGGCCTTCCTTAAGCGGGCGGTTGTAGTTCTTGATGAACTTTGTCCACTTTTCAACCTTGGCCTTTTCTTCATCAGTCAGTTCCTTTGCCTTGCCGTCTGCTGCATTTGCGCCGTCAGCTCCATCAGCACCAGCACCGTCTGCCGCATGGTCCTTAGCAATCTTATCCGCATCCTCACCAATCTTCTTAAATTCACCAAGCAGCTTCTTTACAGACTGAGTCTTAATCGTTTCCAGAATCCTGTTCTGCTGCAAAATCTCGCGGCTAACATTAAGAGGCAAATCCTCACTGTCTATAATACCGCGCACAAAACGCAGGTAGCTAGGCAAAAGCTCACGGTCATCGTCCGTAATAAAAACGCGCTTAACGTAAAGCTTAAGACCGCTCTTGTAGTCAGCCTGGTACATGTCAAAAGGTGCAACCTGTGGAACATAGAACAAAGTCGTGTATTCCTGTGTTCCCTCCGCATGAGTGTGAAGGTGCAAAAGCGGATCAGTGCCGTCGTGGCTTATGGTCTTGTAAAAGTCGTTGTAATCTGCTTCCTTAAGCTCGCTCTTGTTCTTCTTCCAAAGAGCATTTGCGCTGTTAACCTGCTCAACCTTGCTCTCTTCGCCCTCAGCCTTGCCGTCCTTGTCGTACTTGGTCTGGGTGTAGTGAAGGTAAATGGGGAATGCAATGTGGTTTGAATACTTCTTTATAAGCTCATCAATCTTCCACCTTGAAGCATAATCCTTGCTGTCGTCGTTCAAGTGAATCTCTATGGCAGAACCAAGGGTCTCCGCCTTGTCAAAACCGTAAAGCTTGGCCTTCTCGTTTGAAGAATCAATCTCTTCTATTTCGTAGGAATTAGTTCCGTCGCTGCTCCAGTGCCAAATTTTACCGTCCCCACCGGCGCGGCGTGTGTAAACGTCAATCAGCTTTGCCGCCATAAAAGCAGAATAAAAGCCAACGCCAAACTGACCAATCAAGTCTGAATTAGGATTACCGCTCTTGGAAAGCTGCTCAATAAAAGCCTTTGTGCCGGAGCGGGCAATAGTACCAAGGTTAGCGGTCAAATCCTGCTCGCTCATACCAATACCGTTATCCTGAACCGTAAGCACCTGCTTCTTCTCGTCAAAAGTAATGTCTATGCGGGGGTTAAACACAATGCTCTTGTAGGCATCGTCGCTCACCGTAAGGTATTTTAGCTTGTCCAGGGCATCGGATGCGTTGGAAACAATCTCGCGCAAAAAGATGTCCTTGTTTGAATACATTGAATGGATAATTAATTTTAAAAGCTGGTTTACTTCCGTCTGGAACTCATACTTTGCCATTTTTTTCCTCTAAATCATTAAAAAAATTAATTTCATTCTATAAAATAATAAAATTTTAGAAAAAGGGCAAATTTTTTATTTTTTTGGACGGTCCTTTTCTGGACGAAGTCCTAATTGCTCTACCAGTCTATTTTTTGGCTAATTCGACCGACAAGGCATCGCGTCACGGGCTTTCCGGGGTTCCGGCATTCGCCTCCATTGCCTAGCGGCAACGGCTTACGCCGCCCCTCCAATCCCGCGTAGGACTTGCACTAAAAAAATCCCTCCTTGGATTTTTTTAGTGATTGCAGAATCGCTGCGCAATTCTGCACGCCACCAAGTCGCCATCCATGGCTCTTTATTATTTGGCAAGAAACAAAAAAAACGTTCCCTGCACTCGCAGCGCAGCGTCAAGCGGCTTGTCGAAGGGAACTCCCTTCCCCAAAAAAGCATTTGTAGCAAAAAGAACATGGATTTTTTTAATGATTGCAGAATCGCTATGCAATTCTGCATGCTGCTAAGCCGCCATCCTTGGCTCTATTTATCGTCGTAATGGTTTTTACACTGGATTATTGTAATTACATCATCAACAATATTGTAGACAAGGCGGTTCTTTTCGTCAATTTCACGGCTCCAGAATCCAGAAAGATTCCCCTTTAAGGCTTCCGGATGCCCTATTCCCGAATAACCGTTTCTTGAAATGTCTGCAAGAAGCTTTTTGATTTTCTTGAGGGTCTTTTTGTCCTGCTCAAGCCAAAACATAAATTGTTCCCATCCGTTTTCGCTGAACTGAACTTTCATTTTGCAAGTTCCTCCAGTTCCTCAAGGGTTTTGGTAACAAATTTCATTTTACCCTCATTATAAAGCTTAACCTGTTCTTCCAAGTGCCTGATGTTTGCTGGATTGTAGAATCCGTCATCGTCCTGAGCCTGTACTTCAAAAGGAATTTTTCTGCTGCGGATAACGGCTTTTGTAAAGACATTGTATGCGGCCGAAACACTAAGCCCCATACTTTTACAAATTTCTGCGAACGCCTTCTTGTCTGAGTTGTCTATGCGTATTGTCAAATTTGCCTGTGCCATAATATTACCTCTCTTTCATGCGCTTTTACATCAATTATACATCATTTGCACTAAAATTCAAGTGCAAAAGCAATGCTTTTAATCTACAATGAGCGTAATGCCAGGCTTTGGAGTCTTTGCCCCTTATGTATACGGAAAAAGTCACAGAGACTTGCTCTCCTCATACAAGTCCTCAAATTTTTCTATGGCATCCCTAAGAAAATCCTGAGCCCTCTTAGGGTCCAAAACAAGATCCCTGCCATTCGACGCCTGAATAAATTCCATCGGATCATAAGCAAGCAAAGCGTCCGTCACCTTCTTTCTAAAATCAAACAGCCTCTTCTTCTTAGCATTCATACCCCGCCTCCTCGCCTAAAGCCCCAGGCTTTCCTCATAAAGCTTCTTAAGCTTTTCTATCTTATTCCTAAGAAACTCCTGAATTTTCTCCACATCATCACCGGTAGTCCCCACAAATTCCAGCGGACCATCCTCAAGCAGAGTATCAGCCACCTTCTTCTCAAAATCAAACAGCTTCCTGTGTTCCTTCGCCATAAGCCACCTCCATCAAGCTCTTCACCACCCATCCTATCAGCCCACTCTATCATTATGTGACAGGCTGTAAAAAAATATGATTTTTTCTGGTGACGCAGAAGCATGTTCAGCCGGATTAGCAAAAAATCAAAATCGTACTACGCATAAAGATTCAACCAAAGCCCCCTTTTACAAATTCAAAAAATCTTCTATAATTATTCCATGAAACAAATGGGGATAAACAGAAAATTTTTTGCTTTTGCTATTTTTACCGCGCTTTTTTCTATTACTGCATGTAAAAAGGAAACCAAAATCAAGACTTACGTTTCTTCTGCAGAAACGCTGAACATAAAGGTAAGGTCCACCAAGCCAGACCAGGTTGTCTCGGCAAAAGACATAAGGAGTCACGGCCATGCGGAAGACGGTGAAATCTGCGTACTTTTTGGCTACGGCTTCAACTCGGAGAACTTTTATTCGCAAATAATCCGCAGCCTGGACACGCTTTACGGCCTTGAAGAAAACGACGGCATAATTCTGCCTGTAATCTTTCCAAATGACATTAAGAAAATTTCCCTTCTGCGCGACATGCTGAACGAAAGGAACATCCGCGGTGTTGTAATCCTTGGTGCCCCGGAAGGAACAAATTCCGTCTTTGCCCGCCTGCAGGATGAATACGACGGAAAAATCCCCTATCCCGTCTTTAGCCTTTTCCCCCAGGACGACATCTTGGGTCAGGAATCCACATGCGACTTTGTCCTTGAATACGAGCGCAAGGTTGAAGAGGAATCCATGGAGGAGCAGATTCTCCAGCACATAGATTCAGATGCCAGCGAAATAATAATGCGCACCATAGCCTTTATACTAAACTGCGAGGATGAATCCAGCCCTTACGACGAAAAGCCGTCCAGCGAAAAAGATTCCAGAAAAACGCTAACTCTTGCCCCTGACGAAAACCTGCATGGCTTTGTACAGAAAATCGTAGGTACAAGGAAGGTCATCCGCTACACGGACAGCGAAACCCTCATTCCGTCTTCCAACCACTTTGTAATAGAACGCTCACAGGAAAGCGAAAGTTGAGCAATTCCCTTACCCAGGACAAATCCCTGCTACTAGGCAGCAGGGAAAGCATAGAGGCCCTTGCGCAAAAGGAAAGTGCCAGAATCCTTGCCCTTTCCGACAGCCACGCAAATGCCAAAGCCTTTTCCTATGCCCTTGAAAAATTCGGCATGCAAAGCGACATTCTCCTTTTTACAGGCGACGGCTGCAGTGACATGGCCTACCTTCTGCAAAGAGCTTCTGCAGACGAATATTTTTCTTCCTGCATTCCGCCGGTAATAGCTTTTGTAAAGGGCAACAACGACTCAAGTTCCTACAGTTTTATGAACAAGGCGGCCCTTAGGCAAAAAAACGCCCCCCTTCTGATACAGATAAAAGTACCGCTGAAAAATGAAGTAACTGTTGCGGGACACAAAATCGTACTTGTACACGGCCATGCACATTCACTCTACGGGGGGACTTCTTCCCTTGCAAGCGAAGCGGAGGCAACCGGGGCGGATATCATGTTTTACGGGCACACCCACATCCCGGCCTCTGGAACCATAAGCACGGAAAGCGGCTCACCCCTTCTTCTTGTAAATCCGGGGAGCTGTTCAATTCCCCGGGCAGGACAGCCGCCGTCCTTTGCGGTTGTGGAAGTAAAAAAAGGCATAGCAGGCGGAATCTGCACCTTCTACGAAATAAGGAGGCCAGACCCCAGGCCCTTCATTCCCCCGCCTATCTACATGGCATAGGTCGCAGGCAGAAATTGGCAGCAGGAAAAGGCACGGCAGGCACTGGAGGGGCCCGCCAAAGGCGGGTTGCCGGTGGGTGAGAGCGGGCTTTGCCAGCCGAACCCCGGCAATGGAGGCGAATGCCGGAACCCCGCAAGCGCCACACACTGGGCACATTAGGCTGCAGAAAGGCAAATCCGAACTTGAAAGAAAAGCGCCGCAAAAGAATTCAGGAAATGCTAGGCTGAAATTGGTTCTGGCGGTGAATTGGGAGGCGTGTTGTCATCATCGCCACCGTCCTGGCCGTCCGCGCGGGAGGCCTTTGCATAGGCAAGCAGGAACTGCAGGCGGCGGAGGGCTTCGGGCAGTGCCTCGCGCAGGGGCCTTGTTGCAGAAGACTTACCCGGGTCGAGAGAAAGCACTTCTTCCATAAAATCGTTCATTGATGGTGGCAAGGCCTTTATCATGGCAATAAGTTCGTTTGCGCCGTACTCCCTGTGCTCAAGCGGCGGCTCATGTGTGCTCAAAAGTTCCTCTGGAATGTGCCGGCAGGGCTTCCATCTTATGCCGCCGTTCTTTCCCCTGTCCCCGCAATAGCCAAACATCCTGCATATAAGCGGCCGTCCACCGTAGACCGTGCAGTGGTATTCGTTCTGCATGTCAAACAAAAAGCAGCCAGTTGGATTGTCCTCCCTCTGCATGGGATAGCTTCCGTCGCGTATTGCCTTTGCAGCGGCAGGTTCATAGGCAATAAGATACATTGCCATGTAAAGGGCCTCGCAGTCATAGACATGGGGCTCAAAGGGAACGCAGCAGTTTCCGCATCCGTCGGGGCAAAGGGAGCCCACCTTCTTCTTCCAGTTTTTCTGCCGCCTTTCTATCCTGCGGTAAACCCTGTCCAGACCGTCAAGAAGGGCAAATTCGCCAAGGCCTTTCAATCTGTCATAAAATTTCATAAAAAATACCGTAATCCGCAAAAGTATACAGAAAAGTCACCTGAATTTCCAGTAAAATTCGCACGAAATTCGCATGAATTCCGCCCGAATTTTCGCCCAGACACTTGAATTTCATTGAAAATTTATGCTAACATTGTTGAACTACTAGAGCATCCTGAAAGCATTGCCGTTTTCCCGATGCATGAATTTTTCTAGGCCCTTAAAAACACGGCTGCTTTAAAGGCTTACAAAAACTCAAAGTAAAATTTTAGGAGAATACAATGGCAACTAGAAGAACGCCCCGTTTTAAGGAATGCCGCCACTTGGGAGTAAATGTTTGCGGCCACCCAAAGGCTCTTA
>JAILHV010000191.1 GCA_024695625.1 Treponema sp. | reverse complement strand
TAGGGAACAACCGTATTGTAAAGGTTAAAGTCTCCGTTTTCCGCAATGTAGGCAGGAACAGCGTTAAAGAACCAAAGGCAGTCGTCTGAGCGGTATTCATCCTCGTTGGGTGCCTTTTCGTGGCCGGGATTGTGGTCTGTTCTAATAACAGGAATTGCACCGCCGTTTGCAACCTGGCCGCTTAGCATGCGGAACATACGCTCCTTTGCTTCCTCTGGAATTGCCGCAGAAACGCCAAGAATATCCTGAACTGAATCGCGGTAGCCCAAGCCGTCGCGCTCTCCGTTGTAAACAAGGGATGCAGCACGTGACCATGCAAAAGTGATAAGGCAGTTGTAAAGCCCCCACATGTTAACGGTGTGGTTAATGTCCGCATCTGGGGTTTCTGCCTTAAAGCTTGCAAGCTTGGAATGCCAGTTTTCCGTTAGCTTTTTAAACTCAGCATCAGCACGCTGGGTAGAACCAAATTCTTCAACAGCCTTTTTGCCGTAAGTGTTAGCCTCGCCAATACCCAGCATTACCATGATTTCCTTGGATTGCCCCGGTGCAAGTTCAATCTCTGTCTGCAAAGAACCGCAGGAAGAGTCGCCGTAAGCATCGCTGTTTGAACACTTGCCCTTTATAACAGCCGCAGGTTCCTTGTAGCTTCCGTAAGTTCCCAGGAATGCAGCGCGGTCTGTATCGTAAGCCGTAAGATTTGAACCGCACAAAGCCATCCAGGCGCTCATGCACATGTCACCACCGGATGCAAGCGGGCGGTCGGGATTCTGGATTGCAAAGTTGTCCTGAATTGAAATGCGCAGCATATTGTCCTTTCTGCTGCCCTTGGTAATAAAGATGGAATACTGAAGGTTAACCTGGTCCTGCTCGGTTGACCACTGGTTTGTAAATTCGCAGTAGCTAAAGGCGCTAAGCTTTCTTGCCTTGCCTGAATTGTTGGTAAGGCGCAGCCTCCAGTATTCAAAGGTCTGGCCAAGCGGAACGTAGTAAAGAGTCTCGGACTTTATGCCGGAATATTCAGAAGTGATGGAAGTATATGCTGTACCGTGGCGGCATTCACTCTTGTAGGAAGCAAGGTCCTTGCCAACCGGCTGCCAGGAAGCAGACCAGTAGTCACCGCTTTCGTTATCGCGCAGGTAAAAATAGCGTCCCGGCTGATCCATAGGAATGGAGTTAAAGCGCATGCGCAAAAATCTTCCGCGCGCACCGGACTTGTAAAAACCATAACCGCCGGCATTGTTTGTAATAACCGCACCGTATTCCGTTGAACCCAGGTAGTTGCTCCAAGACTGGGGTGTATCTGGACGGGTGATTACATACTCTTTTTTCTCATCATCAAAATATCCGTAATTCATTTAAAACTCCATCGAAGGTTAGGACAATGTTAGGTCAAAAGACTTGCCTTCAAGTATAGCGGATTTGGAAAAAAAATGAAAGTTAAAAGCCAAGACTTGCCAATTGAAAGTTGATATTTTTTCTGAATGCAAATTTTTTGGACGGTGCTTTTTAAGGCTCTACCATCCGCCTTTTGACTAACTCGACAGCACAGGCCTATGCGTCACGGGCTTTGCGGGGTTCCGCTACCGCTCCATTACCGGCAGGTGACATGCATTTTGACCGCAAAGATACACCAAGATGTTTAAGCCACTTTCTATATGCAAACAAGCCGCCCTTCAACCTGCCGGCAACGGCTTCGCCGCCCCTCCAATCCCGCGTAGGTCGCCTCAAAAAATCCCTCCTTGGATTTTTTGAGGATTGCAGAAGCGCATTGCACTTCTGCAGGTTGCTAAGTCGCCCTCCATGGCTCGGTACTGATTGGCAAGCAAGAAAAAATGCCAAAAACGCAAAAAGAACCAGCACTTGTCTTCAAAGCAAGATGTCTATATCTGGATAGAAATTAATCTGAATAAAAAAATCTGGGTTCTTAGGGCGTTAGCCCTAAGCCGTGCCCGAGAAGGAGGGGTAGTTTGGAGGGGAGAAAACAACGGGCTTCGGACTCTGAGTGGTTTCCTCCCCTCCAAAAGCGGGGTGCAAGGGAATCCCTTGAAAATAGAATTTAATAGGAAGAATAATAAGTAGAAAGACCAGTTTTGTCCTTTTCGGAAAGGGTCTTAAAGTAGTCGTAGGAAGCAAAAATTGCAGCCGCTACAAATTCATTCTCTTCCTGGGTAAGAGTTCTGGAAAACTTCTTGTTCACAAGAATGTCTGCCGGGTAGGAATACAGGTTAACAAGGGCATATTCTTCACCAAAGACATAGACCTTCATGCCAAAGGGAACATCCGAAACAAGGGTATATGTCTGCCCCTTCTGCTCATACTCGTTTACCTTCACTATAACAATCGGAACCGCATCTGCATTGGAAACAATCCTGTCTTCATTCTGAACAAGAATCTTTGTGCCGCTCCTTCCAGCCTTTAAATAACACTTTTTTTCGTCGGCAGTATAAACAAAGGTGCAGTCAAAAGCAGGCTCCATCTCGCTAATAAAAGTACCTGTAAAAGCACGCTTTGCATCGGGGTATTCCTTTAGGATGGCAGCATTTGCCTTCTTGCCGGAAAGTGGCTGCTCCTTCAAATCCACGGAATAATTCCGCCATCCAAGCGAATGGACTTCCTGTGCAAAAAGCCCCACCTTGTAGGAAAGCTTTTCGGGGCTGTATTCGCTGCCCTCCTTAACATGCAGCTTTGCGGAACTGCAAGAAACAGCCCCCGCCAAAACCGCCACTGCAAACACAATTAATATAGAAGAAATCTTTTTCATAATGAATTTTATAACATTAAGAAAGAGCTTTTTCAAGTGCGCAGTCAAAGCCTCAACCCTCCATGCAACCGTCATGCTGAACTTGATTCAGCATCTGTAAAATATTCAGCCACAACTTATACAGACCCTGAAATTACTTGCCCGCAAGTGCGTTCAGGGTGACATAAGGCCCTGTATTCGCAGCGTAGCGTCAAGCGGGCTCTCGAAGGGCCGTCATTTCTTTTGCAAACAGCTCCCTTCGAGAGCCTCAGGGAGCGGGTGGGGGCGGATTCTTTTTGTTGAAAAAAAACACCTCCCCAACGAGAACCGCCATCCAAGCCGTCATCCCGAACTTGATTCGGGATCTGTAAAAGTACAGCCACGACTTCTACAGACCCTGAATCAAGTTCAGGGTGACGGATTCTATGTGGCAGCAAAAAACGCCCCAAAACACCTATTATTAATTCTGCTATATGACAGTATTGTAAGTCTGTAATTTGTTATAATACAGATATTTACCTAAGGTGGTCAAAAATATAACAAAAAATTATTTTTCAGCCAAAATTTTATTGTAATAATCTTAAATTCAAACACACAGAAAAATGTTATATTTACCAACAAAATGTTACTTTTTAAACATCTCGGGTCATTTTTACCCATTTTTCTTCAATACTACTTACAGAATGGTAGCTTTCGCAGCTGTCTCTTTCGCAGAAGGTATCACATTTGGTGCTTGGCTCCGCGCTCTTGCTGCTCCTGTAGCAAACGACGGTGACGAGACAATCACACAGGCTGGTAACTCTTGGGGTGGAGCTCCTCGTTCAGCACGTCTTAACGTTACTGCTGTTGCTCCTGATTCAAACGCAGGTTTCAACATGGGCATGTACAACGACTTCAACGACAAGCTTATTCCAGAGGATGACGACAAGGGCACATGGTGGATTGGACCTGGTGACGAAGCAAACCTCTGGGTAAAGCCTTTGGACATCGTAAAGGTTTCTTATGGTAAGTATGACAACAATACTCTCCGTGGTGATGTATGCTACGGCTCATGGAACTGGTTCCGCCCGAACGCTTGGATCGCTGGAGATGAAGGTCTCTTGATGAACGGCAACGGTGACACTGGTCTTATGGCAGAAATCACTCCGATGGAGAACCTCTACATTCAGGCTCTCGTTCCTATAACAAAGGATTCAGCAAAGGCTGGAGACACATACAAGAAGCTCCGCGGTGGTTTTGCTTACACAGTTCCTGGTCTTGTAAAGGTTAAGGGTCAGTACATCGGCAAGGGACAGTCTGACAATGAGGATACTCCTCTTGTTGATGAAGCAAACAGCAACTGCACACTCGAAGCAGAAGTTGACGTTCTTGCTGTTGAGGGCCTCTTCGCTGGAGTTGGTTTCCAGTACAACGTAATCAAAGACGGCGATGACAAGGCAGATGAAGCAATTGACAAGCTAATTGATAAAGTGAAGGCAGGTACCATAACTGAAGGCAAATTTAACCATGACGCAGCTGAAGCATTGTCAACCAAGATGAAGATTGCAGCTGGTGTTTCTTACCAGGTTATGCCAGAGCTCAAGGTTAGCGCAAGCGGTGCTTTCTTCATGTTCTACGGTGAAGATGTTGACCCACGCTTCCAGGCTGGTCTTGGCGTAGACTATGACCTCGGTGACGGTCTTGCTGCAAACGCAGACTTCCGCTACCTTTCAAAGGCTGGTGGAGACGGTGAAAAGCTTGACAACACAGACAAGATTGCATTCTCTGTTGGCGTACAGAAGAACGTTTCTTCTAACGGCTACATCGGAGTTGCATTCCAGGGTGTAACAAACAGCGGTAACCTCGGCCCTGTTTCAGGTGTACCGAACGATGACAAAGAATACAAGAACTTCGTATGGGCAATCCCTGTTGCTCTCTCTGTATGGTTCTAAGCCTAGCGTAGCTAACACTACACTAACCTAACCAAAAGCCCCCGGTCACTGAGCATAGTCGAAGTGCCGGGGGCTTTCTGTTTTTAAACTTTGCGCGAAAAGCATTGCAGGTAAAACAACACGGTCACTGCGCCCATCGAAGCGCTGCTATTTCTTTGCGTACAGCTCCCTTCGAGAGCCTCAGGGAGCGGCACATCTTTGCAAGACACACTACTTGTACCGCAACACGGTCACTGAGCGTAGTCGAAGTGCCGACATATCTTTGCAAACAAGCTCCCTTCGAGAGCCTCAGGGAGCGGATTGTTTTGTGTTAGAAAAAAGTGCCTTCCCGACGAAAAACCGCCATTTTAACAAAGAAGCGTCATCCCGAACTTGATTCGGGATCTGTAGAACATTCTGCCACAACTTACACAGACCCTGAATCGAGTTCAGGGTGACGGATAGGGCGAATTTTTTGTGGTGGCAAAAAAAACTTCACCCCAACGAAAAACCGGTATCCCTTTGCAAACACCGCGCCCTTCGAGAGCCTCAGGGAGCAGATGGGGGCGGGGAACCAGCTTGTCTTTGCACTAACCTACGCGGGATTGGAGGGGCGGGCGTAAGCCCGTTGCCAAAGGCAATGGAGTGGGTAGGGCCCCACGGAACCCCGGAAAGCCCGTAATAAAGGACCTGGATGCCGAATTAGCCGATGCCTGCCCTGTATTCAAGAGAAAGCACGTCCAGAAGAAGACTAAAATTAAGAATATTTGGCAAAAAGTAAACCATGTGCGTATTATTGAATTCAATCAGAAATATTGATATTATGGAAGAATCTAGTGCTAGAAGGAATTATTATGGAAATTGAAAACTCTGTTAGCAAAGAACAGCTTGAAGAATGTGCAAAATATATTGACTACTGCCGCAAGGAAACAGCAGTGCGCCTTGTTGGCCAGACGGAAATCGTTGACGGTATTTTAACGGCGCTTATTGCAGGCGGTCACATATTGCTTGAAGGTGTTCCAGGTTTGGCAAAGACTTTGGCTGTCCGCACTTTTGCGGAAGTTTCGGGGCTGGAATTCAAGAGGATTCAGTTTACGCCCGACCTTTTGCCTGCTGACGTTACGGGAACATTGATTTACGAGCAGAACTCCGGCCGCTTTTTGGTTCGCAAAGGTCCGGTCTTTACGAACATCGTGCTTGCAGACGAAATTAACCGTGCCCCGGCAAAGGTTCAGTCGGCACTTTTGGAGGCAATGGCAGAAAATCAGGTTACAATCGGCGAGACTTCATACAGGCTTCCAGACCCATTCTTTGTGCTTGCCACCCAGAACCCCATTGAGCAGGAAGGAACCTACAAGCTTCCAGAGGCAGAGCTTGACCGCTTCCTTATGAAAATCATCATTTCCTACCCCACACCGGAAGAAGAAATAAAAATCGTTGCTTCAAACGGCAAATTTGGGGACACACCGGTACGCAGGGTATTCAGCTCACAGATTTTGGCAAACTGCCGCCGCGCCGCAGAGGCAATTACCGCAGACGAAAAGATTCTTAGCTACATCGTAAGCATAATAAACGTAACCCGCCCGGATGCCACCCGCAAGAACGAAAAGCATTCGGCTTCTTCCAAGGGCAAGAACGACATCCTGCACTACATTTCATTCGGTGCAAGTCCAAGAGCCGGCATTGCACTTTTGCGCTGTGCAAAGGTTCAGGCACTTTTTTCCGGCAGAAGCTTTGTGCTTCCCGATGACGTTCAGAAGGTTGCAAAGCAGGTTTTGCGCCACCGCCTGGTGCTCAACTACGAGGCTGCGGCAGATTCAATTACGGCAGACGACCTTATCGGCAAGATTATAGACCTTATGCCGGTTCCGTAATCCAAGGTCGGCTAACGTATGGACACTAACAAACTTTCCAACAAGGCAAGACTCCTCCACCTTAGCGCCCTTTCTCTTGCGCAGGGAATGAAAAGCGGCTCCTTTAAGTCACTCTACCGTGGCCACGGCATAGAATTTGACGGTGTTCGCGAATACCTTCCCGGGGACGACGTGCGTTCAATCGACTGGAACGTAACAGCCCGCATGGGTCACCCCTATGTTAAGATGTACGAGGAGGAGCGGGAACTTGACGTTCTTGTGATTCTTGACGTTTCTGAGTCGATGAAGTCATATTCAGAAAACAAGTCCAAGCTTTTGACCGCGCTGGAAGCGGCATCTTTAATTACACTTGCCTCTTACCAGAATGCGAGTCCTGTTGGCTGCGTAATTTTTGACGGCCAGATAAAATTCTCCTGCCCACCGCGCCCGGGTCTGAACCAGACAATGCTTTTGCTTTCCAATTTTGAAAAGAACGAGGCAGCCCCAAAGAGCGAGCAGACAAAGGGCTCTGTTTTGGACAACGCAATCAGGGGGGCAGGCCGCCTATTAAAGAAGCGTTCCCTTGTGATGATTTTTTCGGACTTTAGGACAGCCTCCTGGACTGAACCATTTGATGCCCTTTGCCAAAAGAACGATGTTGTTTGCGTGCGCCTTGTAGATGCCTTTGACGAGAACCTGCCGGATGTTGGATCCGTGCGCTTTTCCGACCCAGAAACAGGGCTTAACCAGGTTTTGCCAACTTCCTCTTCAAACTTTAAGAGCCAGTGGAGGGACTTTAACTTTAACAGGGTGGAACAGTGGAAGCACGAATGCCTTAGAAGGGGTGGCATTCCCATGCTCCTAAAGACATCTGCCGATCCGCTTGCAGAGCTGACGAGATTTTTTGCAGCGAGGGAAGTACAATGATTTTTTACCCGCACAAATTTAGCCTGCGCAAAACCGCATTTGTTTTATTTCTATTTGCAGGAATTCTATTATCAGGAAAACAGGCTTTTTGCGAGAATGCACAGGATGAACTTGTCTCCCGGAATGCTTCGCTGAACCTTGCCATGGAAGACGTGAGCCAGATTCTTATTCCAAGGGAAGTTTACGTTGGCGATACTGCGGAACTCCGCTTTTCATTTAACGCACCGGTGGACCTTTTTGCAGGAGTGCCGGCTGAAAAAATCAACGACGGGGAGCTTTTGCTCAATACGGAAAGCAGCTCATTCAGGATGCAGAACTACGACGTAAAGCAGGTTTCGCTGCGTCTTATAGGAAGGACTTACACGCTTTCTCTTGTCTTTGTGCCCTGGGTAACGGGAACAATAAAATTTCCGGCCTTTGACCTTAACGCGCTGATTCACAGCGAGACAAAGGTTTCCCTTCCGGCAGAACTTGCAGACAAGCCCTTTGTGATTGAACTGCAGCCCGTGGAAGTTCTTTCGCTGGTAAAAAAATACAATGCCCTTACCCTGCGCTCCCCTCTTCCGCCAAGCCTTCTTCCCGGAACGAACTACATCGTATGGTCACTTATAATCCTTGTGATTCTTCTAATCTTTGCAGTGATTTTTGTACTTGCAAAGTTCCCGATGATTTCGGAAAAGTTCTATTCACTAAGCGACAGTCTTGCCCTTGTTAAGAATGCAAGGCAGGCCAAGCACAAGATACGCGCACTTTTAAAGAAGAAATGCTCCGATGCAGAATTTGCCCAGCAGTGGCAGGCCATAACAAGAAAATATCTTTCCGCACGGTTCTCCACGCCGTTCAATTCAATTGCAACAAATTCCATTGCAAAAAGAATCATGAATGTTACTGGAAACTTTATGTCCGGCGAGCAGGAGGATTCTGTAATTTCGCTGACATCACTTTTTACGCGCACGGACTACATACGCTTTGCAAGGAACTCCATAGACAGCCGCCTGCTTCCTTCCGAGGAACACGAAGCAGCCTTCTACCCCGGGGAAAAAGAGGTCATTGCAAAACTTACAATTGATGCCATTTCAAATCTTGAGGCAAATCCAAAAGGAGAGTTTTCGCTATGATTTCCTTTGAAAACCCCGCCGCATTTTTTGCACTGCTACTCATTCCGGCACTGTTCTTTTTGCGCGCGCTGAAGATTTTCACGCCAATAACGATTCCCCTTACAATCAGCGACTGGAACGGACCAAAGTTCAGGTGGGAGGACCCGGTAAGGAAAACATTCTCACGCATTTACCATGCCATGACTCTCCTTGGCTTTATCTGCGCGGTTACAGCATGGGCTTCCCCGATAATTCACAAGCAGACCAAGGTATATTCATCAAGGGGAACTGACATTCTCTTTGTACTGGACACAAGCCCTTCCATGGCGGCACAGGACACTCCCGGAGTTACCAGGCTCGAAATTGCAAAGTCCGCTATGGAGAACATACTGAACAGCAACTCAGGCGAATGTGTTGGCATTGTGGAAATGGCAAAGGAAGCTGCCCTTGTCGTACCTCCGACTATGAAAAAGGAAGCTTTTTTTGAAAAGCTAAAGACAATCGTTCCCGGAGAGCTTGGGGACGGAACCGCAATCGGAACCGGAATAAGCTGTGCCGTCTTCCACCTTGAATCCTCCGCGGCACCAAAAAAGTGCATCGTACTTCTGACGGACGGAGAAAACAATTCGGGAGCAATCCATCCCTATACGGCTGCCCGCCTTGCAAAGGAAAAAAACATTACGCTCTACGTGCTTGGGCTGGGAACAAAAGGCTCTGTTCCCCTTGAATATGTTGACCCAAAGACAGGACGCGTGTATTCAGGTTTTCTTGACTCAAACTACAACTCACAGACGCTTGCCAAAATTGCATCGGAGGCCGGAGGAAAATTTTTTGAGGCGACAAACCTTTCCTCGCTGTCTCAGACCATTGACGTAATCATAAAGAATGAAAGCGTCGTGCAGAGCTACCAGATTCACAACACAGACAAAAAATACTACACCCAGTTTCTGATTGCAACGGCCGTCCTTCTGATTCTTTCAATTTTTATAAGGACAGCCATTCTGCGGGAGGTATTATGAATTTTGGAATTGAACACCCACAAGCACTATATGCACTGCTTCTGCTGATTCCATGCTATTTCCGCATGAACAAAAAATTCAGGCGGCTTATAAGGGAATTTTCCTCACAGGATTCATCCGCTACAACAAGGGAGCACATCAATAAAATCAAGACACGGTTCACGCTGCGCATGGTCTGTGTAATATGCGCATGGGGAATGCTCATCGCATCACTTGCAGGTTTCTACTGGGGAACAGTTTCCGTCCCCATGCAAAAGAGCGGCAGGGAAGTTGCTTTCGTCTTTGACATTTCCTACAGCATGGAGGCAACCGATGCCCCGGGCGGAATGACCCGCCTTGAATCAGCCGCAAACTATGCGAGCGAACTTTTGGACCGCATGCACAACGTAAGCGTTTCCGTAGTACTTGCAAAGGGAGAAGCCACTGTTGCAATCCCCGTAACAGAAGACTACAATGCAATCCGTGCACTTCTGTCGTCACTTTCACCAAAGCTAATAACTAGCCCGGGAACAAGCCTTGCCAACGGAATACAGGCAGCCCTTTCATCCTTTCCAAAGGAGTCATCCAGGGCTTCCTGCATTTGGGTTTTTACCGACGGTGAAGAGACGGATTCGGGTCTGGCACAGGTTCTTGCAAAAACCGTTGACTTGGGAATTCCCACCGCAATAATCGGCTTTGGTTCAGAGCATGAGTCATCGGTTCTAACTGGAGACGGAAAGACTTTTGTTCAAACGGCACTGCGCTCCAAGGAAATTCAAAAAACAATCGAAAACGTACAGAAAAAGGCATTGAAGCAGAAATGGGCAAACCAGCCGCTTCTTATGTTTACCGATGCGTCAGAAGTCGGCTCTGCCTACAAACTGATGCAATACATAAAGTCTGCAAACGATCAGGAGACAGCAGGAAATTCTACCGATGAAAAGGCAGCGGATGCATCCGTTGTCTACGAGGTAAAAAGCATTCCGCGCAACACCCTCTTCACCGGACTGGCAATATTTTTCTTTGTCCTTTCCTTTGTCTTTAGTGAATTCAACTCACTGCCCCAGCGTGCAAAAAAATCATCCGAAAAAAAGGGAAGCTTGCTTGCATCCCTTGTATTTGCAATGCTCCTTACTTCCTGCGGCGGAAAATTTTCAAACGGTGCAAAAATTCTTGAAGGCCGCCTTGACTACAACCGCAAGGACTATCAGGATGCAATAGCAAATTTCTTGGAAGCATACGACAGTGCTAAGAATGCAGGCGACAAAACCTCACAGGAATATGCCCTCTTTGGATTGGCCTCTACCTACCTCATGCAGGACGAAAACGAATCGGCGGTAAAACGCTTTGAGCAGATAAGTGCCTCCGCCCCGGACAACATCCGCTTCTCCGTTTACTACAACACAGGAATCATCGCCCACAAAAACGGAGACTATGCAAAGGCTGCCGCAATGTTCAAGAACGCTCTTGAAATCGACAGCACAAACGTAAATGCAAAAATCAACCTGGAGCTTTCCCTTGAAGAAAATGCGGTACAGGCGCGGAAGGGCGAACAGCAGCTTGCGCCGGTCACAAAAGAAAAAGAAGAGGCTTCACCTTTGGAAAGTGCAATATATTCATTATTAAGGGAGAAAGAAGCAGAGCAATGGAAAAACAGCCAGCAAGATTCAGCAGAAAAAAATTCCTTGGACTACTAATTTTCTGCATCAACATAATAACTTCCTCACAAGTTTTCTGCCAGGCCACAAGTTCCTCGTCAGGAAAAAAACCGTCTTGGCAATATGTACAGAGCCTTCATTTTAAGAAAACCAAGGAATATTTTTTTACGGATGAAGAAAGCATCTTTTCCGTAGACATAGAAGGTGTTGAACCGGAAGACGTTACCGTTTTTGTAAACGATGTTCCAAAGAACGTTAGCTTTCTCTCTTCAAAAAAAGAGCTGTACGTGGGGCCCAGTGACAATCCGCTTGATGACATGAAGAGGGGCACCCACCTGGAAATCGTATTCCAGTTTATGGAAAGCGGAGTCTTCCATATATCACCTATCGACGTTCGGGTAAACGGAATGTACAACCGGCTAAACCTGGACACAGTCCTTGTTTACGAAAACCCCAACACCGTGCAGCCGCAGATTTACCTTGAATTTGAAGACCCGGCTTTTAACGCGGCGGGGAAAAAACTGAATGCAAGCGTAGGCGACCACGTTGCCTTTATGATGTACATAAGGTACGCTGTCCAGATCCTGAATTTCAGCTGGGAGATTCCCGAAAACTCTTTGTTCGATGACGTTAAGCGCTTTCCCATAACCGAAGGAACTTCCCGCGGAAACCAGTTTTCACCTTCAGCGGTTCCTGTTGCAAAGTTTGACTGGCAGCCCCTTTCAGAAGGGGAATTCACATTACCCGCAATCAACATCACAGCAATAACCTATGGCGGAAAAAAAGTTGACGTTCCCTTCCCTGTTTACAAGGTCAGCGTTTCTCCAAAAAAAGAAAACCCGTATAAGACTGAGCAGGACGGAGTTTTTGGATACGCATTTTCAACTCCCTTTGCAGATGCAAAAAGCACAGGTTCGGAACAAAAGGCCAAGGTTGACTTGGAAAGACTACTTGAGCTGCACCAGAGGGAGAGGCATTCATTCCACTTTCTTAGCAGTGCATACAAGGAGCGCAGGGCAGCGGAAGATGAATACGGAATAACCCACGCAGACATAGAGATAAGTATTCCGGGTTTTATAGCGGTCTGCATAGCAAGTGCACTGTTGATTGCGCTAACGCTAGTCCTCTTTCTTTCAAGGAAATTTACTGAACGCAAAATCGTCCTTGTGCTAAGCATGACGGTCTCTTTAGTCCTTGCAGTCACCAGTATCTGCATGTGGTTCAAGGTGAACAAATCATACGGCCTCTTCAAAGGCGGAAGCATAAACCCCATCCCGGAAATAAACGTGCATTCTAGCGCAAGCATTCCCCGCGGCAACGTTGTGCGCATAGAAAAAAAGACCAACGGCTGGCTTTACATACGCTACCACGAGACATACGGCTGGGTTATGGAAAGCGAAGTTCTTGTAATCAAATAAAGAAGACGAAGAAAAGAAGGCAGTGTATGGATTTTGGAGACATTTTATCCCAATGGGATTCACAGCAGAAAAAACCGGCCAAGGGGCAGCAGAAAGGAATTCAAAAGTCGCACAAAAAGGCAAACGCTCCCACCAAGGAAGAAAAAGAAGCCATGAGGCAGGGCTATTCCTGGGAAGCGCAGATGGAAGCGGACAACAAGCGGCACATCAACCCCATGGAGCTCTGGCTTAACCGCTACGGCACTGTGGACAAGGATAAAATCTCCGATGAAGCAAAGCAGGACGAGCTAATGCACAACAGGGAATACCTAAGGAACTTGCGCCCAGAAGCTGTCATTGACCTGCACGGCCTTACCCGGGACGAAGCCTGGAGCAAGATGAATTCCTTTGTTACGGACTGCGCACGAAGGGGGTTCAAAAAAATTATGATAATCCACGGAAAGGGGAACCACAGCCACGGAAGCGACCCGGTGCTTGGCCAGGAAGTAAGGCTTTTTATTGAACAGGACAAGCGGCTGGGCGCATCGGGCCACCCCGACCGGAACAACGGCGGAACAGGAGCAACCTGGGTTCTTTTAAAGTAATCCTTTCTTCCAATGCCAGAAGGGTTTTGCAAGGGCATTGCTAAATGGCTGCTCCCGCCTAAAATCTGGAAGCCAGCTTGTGTCGTCGCTCAAATCCTGATAGAAAAGGTATTCAAATCCGTAGCCATCTATCAAATCCCTAAGGGTTTTGTCCTCTTCTTTATTAACAAGCCTGTTCTGAAAGGCAGAAAGGGAATTTTTACGCGCCTCAAGCTCAGCATCACTTCCTTCAAAGGGAACCGGCGTATATTGGGACATAAGCGAAATGCAAGCCCTTCCGTCGGCATGGCTCTTTAGCCAGTCCAAGGTCATAACGGTATCATCAGTCCTGCCCGGCAAAAACAAGTGGCGTATTATGGTTCCGCCAAGCATTTTTTCCTTTACTTCCCCATCTTTTTCAACTTCCACAATATTAAGGGGCGACTTTCCTATCATCCATCTTATTGCCCTCTTTGCAACCTTTGGATAGTCTTCGGCCTCAAAAAGCGACTTGCTCATGATGGGGTTAAGAGTCTTTAGGTCTGGCAACCAAATGTCCACAAGGCCGTCCAAAAGCTCAAGGCTTTCCACGGATTCGTATGCACTGGAATTCCAAGCGACGGGTATCTTTAGCCCGGCTTTTTTTGCAGCAGAAAGAAATTCCGCAATAGCCGGAATATGGTGGCTTCCGGTTACGAGGTTTATGTTTTCCGCCCCCTTGTCCTGAAGGGTAAGGCATATTCTTACAAAGTCATCTTTGCTTACGGGACTGCCCATGCCCTGCTGGCTAATCTGATAGTTCTGGCAGAATGAACAGCGGAGAGTGCAGCCGGTAAAAAAAATTGTTCCGCTGCCGCCAAAAACGGTAACAAGGGGTTCCTCTCCAAAGTGAAGGCCCGCGCTTGCAACGCGTACGGATGAATCTTCCCCGCAAAAGGCTCTCTTTCCTTCCGAGCGTCTTGCCCTGCATTCCCGGGGACACTGGCGGCATTCAGCGTAAAAATCTTGGGCGCAAAAATTTTCTTCCATAAATATACAGCCCTGACTAGACAGCCTGATTGTCCACAAAATTTTTCATCAGGCTGCTCAAAAGTTCAAGCGGCAAATCCTCGGCCTCGTAATTGGTAAGCTGGCAAAGCTGCTTCCAGTCTTCCGGGGTAAAGCATTCCGTAAACTGCCAGTTGTCTTCCACGTCCTGCAAAAGGGCCAGCATTCCCGAAAGAAGAGCTACATGCTCCTGTGTAGGCTCATCCCCCATATTTGCAGACGGCAGGATATAGGCTTCTTTCCAGTAGGATGCATAGCTGTGGGCAAGGGACTCAAGCCCCCTGTTCTGCTGCTCAAAGAAAGCGACCACCTGATTGCAGACTTCTTCTCCGTCATAGGCCTGGTGTTCCGCGCGGTAATGCTTTTTAATCCTCTCCACGTCCGAGGCAAATTTTTCTATTGAATTCATAGGGCGATTATAGCACAGGATGGTGTCTTATGAAATAGGAAATTCAAAAGAAGATTTGCAGGGCAAAAGCAGAATAAAAAACTTGAATTATTCACATTTTGATTATAAAATATTAGTAAAATGGCGTATATTTATTCAATAGTTGTGATTTTTTTCATTCTCATCTTCATGCTCTTAGGCTGTGCCGTCTGGGTAAAGATGTCCAAGGGTCTGAAATACGGCAAGGAGATTTTTGCATACCTGTTTTCTTCCGTATTTCCACTGATCGGGAACCTTTTGATTACAGCCAGCACCAACTATAAGATATGCCTTTTGGGTTACTACTTTTACATAATCGGAACAAATTTCATGTTCTATTTTGTAAACATATTCTTTGCCACTGTATTTTCTTCAATGACCCCCTTCTTCAAGAGGCTTCTGAAGGCAGTAGTAATCCTGGATTCAGCATCGATAATTGCAAACCCAATATTCGGCCACGTCTTCTCCGCCATTCCCATAATGCTCAACGACGTGCGCGTTTACTATGCCCTTGTCTCGCATACATGGCACTATGTCCACCTTGTAATCTCCTACATGCTCTTCTTTAACATGTTCATAACATTGGTTATTGGCACCATAAGGACTCCGCGCATTTATTGCGAGCGATACATCATAATCATAATCTGCCTCGTGATTACCGCAATCTGGGAAACCGTATACATCTTCCTGAAAATTCCCGTTGACATTGCAATGATTGGGTACACAATCTGCGGAATACTAATCTTTTACTTTATCCTTATATACAAGCCGCTTTTTTTCATAGGCCACATAAACCGCAAGGTCTTGGAATCGTCCCCCAGCGCATACGTTTTTTTTGACAAGGAAAACATCGGCTTCTTTGCAAATGAATCCGCACGCAAGATGTTTAGCCTGAACAAGCAGAACCTTAGCAGAAGCTTTAAGACCGTATCTTCCATAATGAACACAGACCTTAGCAACAAGACATCACCGGTTACACTAAAGAGTTCCAGAATAGACAGCCAGGGGCAAACGCATTACTACAAGTACAGCTTCTTTCCCCTGCTTGACGAAAAGAAAAGATTCCTCGGCTCCTACATAAAGGCCATGGACTACACAAGCGAGGAAGTGGAAAACCAGAAGCAGATTTACCTTTCGCACCACGATTCACTGACGGGGCTTTACAACAGGAATTATTTCATAGAAAAAACCAAACAGATTATCAGTGCAAGCGAAAGCCCCTATTACATAGTCGTGCTGGACATAAAGGACTTCAAGCTGATTAACGATGCCTTTGGCTACGATGAAGGAAACGCCCTGATTGTAGACATTGCAGAAAAGATACGCTCTGGAAAAATCCAGTACCCCTGCTATGGACGGCTGGGTGGCGACAACTTTGTCTTCCTTGCCAGCGAAAAAAACATAATGGACAAATTTGCAGACAATAAGGATCCCGATAACTTTGCAATACGGAATTCCAGCACATACCCTGTAATAGCCCATTACGGAATCTTCAAGATTGAAGACCGCTCTGTTAGCATTGACTTTATGATTGACCGCGCCCTTATGGCAATTTCAAAAATAAAGACAAACTACAACCAGACTTTTTCCTTCTACGAAGACACACTCCGCTCGGACAAAATCTGGGAACAAAAAGTCACCGGTATGCTGGGCAATGCAATCAAGGAAAAGCAAATCGTCCCATACCTGCAGCCGCAAATAAATTCAAGCGGAAAACTTGTAGGAGCAGAAGTCCTCGTGCGCTGGAACCTTCCCAAGGAAGGCGTTCTTTCACCTGCCAAATTCATTCCGGTACTTGAGCGCAACGGCCTGATTACGAAAATTGACCTTTACGTTTGGGAAGAGGCATTTAAAATCATGCACAGGTGGCAGAATGACAACAAGAAGGACATTTCCATTTCCGTGAACATTTCGCCAAAGGATTTTTACTTTACGGACATATACGGAACCTTTACCGGCCTCTCGCAAAAGTACGATGTGCCGCCTTCCAAGGTTCACCTTGAAATTACAGAGACGGTCGTTATGTCCAACCTGGAATACAACCTTAACATACTGCACTCGCTACAGGATGAAGGATTCATCATAGAGATTGACGACTTTGGAAGCGGATATTCCTCGCTTAACACGTTGAAGGATATTCCGCTGAATGTGCTAAAGATAGACATGCTATTCCTCTGCAAAACCGCAAACCTGGGAAAAGCCAACATCATATTGAACTCGATTATAGACTTGGCGCACAGGCTCAACATACCAACGATAACCGAAGGTGTTGAGACAAAGGAACAGCTGGACATGCTCATAAAGATGGGCGGAAACATTTTCCAGGGATATTTCTTTAGCAAGCCAATTCCGCCCGAAGAATTTGAAGAGAAGTTCCTAAATAACGACAGTCTGTTTTAATATTGAAACATCATCGCCAAAACTTTCTCCCCCAGAAACCATCTCCCGTATTTTCTCCGCAGAATATTTTGAGGCGGGATAGAGGACAATTACAATTCCGTCACCGTCCTGCAAGAAATTGTGCTCGCCAAAGTCGGTGTAGCGGGTGGCCCCTATGGAAACCATAATTTGCTTTGGGCAGCCGGACGCGTTAAGATAAGAGCCTATGTCTTCCAGGTTGAACTCATCTTTTTGTGCGTTGAATTTCTGGATTAGCCAGTCGGTCAGTTTTTTCCAGATGTAGCTGTAGCCGGAAACCGCACTGTCCTCCCCGTAGGCAAAGGTGTCGCTTCCCCGCTGCAGAAAGCTTGCTATACGGTAGCCGCCCAAAATTCCCTCCGAGTCAAAGGAATCTATCTGTATGCAGTTGGCGGCAAAGCCCTTGCTGTTTGCACCCCAGTTTTTTTTCATGCTGATTTTTTTGCAGCCTTCCTTGCGGATTGTGCAGTCGTTCGAAGCGGCAAAGCATTTTGCACTAAGGGAGGTAATCTTGCCATCCTGCCAGTTTACGTCAAAGACTACTGCGCATTCAGGTTCAAACTGGACTTTTTGTTCTCCCTTGGGAAAGATTATCTTGTCTGATGAAAAGGGAAAGACATTTAAAAATTCAGGAACACAAGCGCCGTCTGCTTTTGGAAGATAAGTGGGAAAGACCCCCTTGGGAGCAGAGGCTTCCTCTGTTTTTACACCTGCAAATTCTTTTGCTTCCCCTGCCTGCTCAAGATGCCCCGTAAAGTTGCCCGCAACACCAAAGCAAGCCGTTTCTTTTAAATCCATATCTATCTCCTGTAAAGGGGCGTAAAAAACAGTTTTTTTGCGCACTGCTAAATACTAATAGTATTTGGCAGCATTTTCAAGTATACTGGGTACATGCACAGAATACTTTTTGTTTGCCATGGGAATATTTGCCGTTCTGCTATGGCAGAATTCATCATGAAGAATTTGGTAAGGGAAGGGGGTAAAGAAAAAGACTTCCTGATTGAATCGGCCGCTACGTCCACGGAAGAAATTGGCAACGACATGTATCCGCCGGCAAAGGCAAAGCTTAGGAGCGAGGGGATTCCCTTTGAACGTAGGGCTGCAAGGCAAATTAGGCCTGCCGACTACGACCGCTATGACCTTCTTATAGGCATGGACAGGGAAAACATTTACTACATGAACCGCTGCTGGAACAATGACCCCCAGGGAAAGGTGCACAAGCTTCTGGAATACACGGGGAGCGACCGTGAAGTTTCAGACCCCTGGTATTCAGGGGATTTTGACTCCGCATACGAAGACATATCCCGGGGCTGCAGTTCCCTTTTTTCCTTGCTGCTAAAGGACGGACTTTAATTCTTCCAGGGAAGGAAGGACCTTCCAGCAGAGCTTTTCAAGTTCAACGGTTGGCTTAATCATGTCGGGAACCATTATCACCTTCATGCCTGCCGCACTGGCAGAACGGATTCCGTTGGGGCTGTCTTCTATTGCAAGGCAGTTCTCCGGGGCAATGTTTATGGAAGAAGCAGCCTTAAGGTAGATTTCCGGGTTGGGCTTACTGTGCGTAACCATGTCGCCTGTTACCATCTGCTCAAAATACTGTATCAGTCCCGCATTTTTAAGCTGGCGGTGGACAGAGGGGCCGGACGTTGATGAAGCAAGTGCAAGACGGTACTTGGGCTTAAGGTATTCAAGGATTTCCTTGGCATAGTGCATCAGGGGAATGCCGGATGAAAATTCCAGCTCGCGGAAATATTTGCCTGTTGCCTCAAGGAATTTTTCCACATCAAAATCATTGCCGTACATTTCCTTTAGAATTGCAATGATGTCTTCCTTGTTTGAACCACGGCAGCGGTTAAGGGCATCCGCCGTAACGTCAACATTGAATTCCTTTGCCGCCATAGCCCAGGTCTTGTCGCTCATTGATTCAGTGTCCAGAAGAACGCCGTCCATGTCAAAGATAACAGCCTTTATCTCCATTTTATTCTCCATGCCAAGCAGAAAATTCAGTTTGTAATCGAAAATTCGGAAAGCTTTCCCGCAAGGTTCAGCTGGCTTATCAAGGCCGAAAAATCATCCTCGCGGGGAGCCTTTACGGAATAATGGAGGATTATCTGCCTGCTTGCCATTACATAGCTTACGTTAAGGTCGGAAACGATAAAGCCATTCTTTTTAATAATCGTCTTTATCTTTTTCATGTCTATGTTTTCACTTTCAAAAACAATATGGAGAATTTTGCTCCTGCCTGCGGGGAACCACTTTTCCTCCGCCCGCTCCAAAATCAAAAGGGCAAGTACGGAAGCAACGAGCACGACAAACGACTGAAGGTAAAGGCCGGCTCCTATTGCAAGCCCCAGTGCAGAGTCCGTCCAGATGATTGCGGCGGAAGTAAGCCCCTTTATGTTAAGGCCGTGATGCATGATTGCACCGCCGCCCAAAAAGCCTATTCCGCTTACGACACCGGCGGCAATTCGGGTAGGGTCGCCTTCAACCTTGATTCCTGAAGAAGAAGGGGCCGCCAAAAAAGACGAAAGTATGGAAAGCAGGGTTGAGGAAATGCTTATTAGAATCAGGGTCCTTGTTCCGACGTTCTGGTTCCTTGACTTTCGCTCAAGGCCAAGGACAAAGCCACTCACCAGGCTCAAGAAAATCTTTAGCGCGCATTCTGCAAAAAAGCGCAAGTCCAAGTTAAAAATATCCATTTCTTCCTCTCAATCCGGCCCTTATTTTTTTCCGAAAAGACTGAATTTGCTTGTAGAAACCGAAAAGGCAGTACCAGGCTTTACCCACAGAACGGATTTCTTTGCGTTAAGCTTTGTGGTTTGCGCTTCAACGGCATCCATGTAGGAGCCAAGCCATTTTGCAAGCGAAACTTCGGAGGTAACGATGTCTGTGCTTCTGTCTCCCCGGGCAAGAATTATGTTTACAAAGGGCAGGTCTCCGTAAAGAGCCGCCACGTTCTCTGCAAAAGCCGCAAAAGATGCAGCTGCGGATGCAATCAGAGGGGAAGCTATCGGGTAGGTTCCGTTGCGCAGGGACGGAGTCTTAACGGCATCGCTTGCACTGGGGCCGTCCTTTAGCAAAAAGACCAGGGTTCCAGGCTTGTCGGTATTCTTCTGCTCAAAGCGGGCAAGGATTTCCATTGTAAGGTACTGGTAGGAAAGAATAAGCTCATCGCTTGTCTGGGCACATTCTTCTATATTAATATGGTTTGCCCTGGAAGAAAAATGCTCCTCGTCAAAATAAAGAACCGCCTCTTCCATCTTGGTAAAAATGCTTTCCATATTCAGGATAAGGGTGCGCGAAGAAATTGGAGATGCCTTGTTCCAAGAAACTGGCGCAACTCCAGATGCCTTTCCCATAAGCTTTTGGTGCCGCTCTGCAACAGCAGCTGTGGCTATGGCATTGTCCGTGTTTTCCGAAATTTCATCATCATCAGGCTTTGTAACAACAACATAACGCCCGGTTCCAGCAAGGGTATCTGCAAATTTTGCCCCGGCCGGAATGTCTTTTCCTGCAACAAGAATAGTTTTTCCCATAGATTGCATTATAGCACATAGAAGGTTCTTTGCAAACTGCCGTAAAATTGATATACTGTGCAATCATGAAGCTTTGGTTTAAATATTTAATTGGAATTGCTATCGGAATTGCAGCAGCCCTTCTTCTGCCGCAGAATAGTATACACGTACAGTCAACGGTTGAATTTATTTCAAACCTGATGCTGCGCTTTGGACGCTACATGCTCCTTCCAGTGCTTTTCTTTTCTGTTGCCACGGCATGCTTTAAGCTGAATGAAGAAAAAATGATTTTAAAGACAGGATTCTGGACTTTCGTGGTGATTTTTGCATCAACGCTGTTACTTGTCCTTATAGGCCTTATTTCTGCCCGCCTTGTTCCCCTGCCAAGAATTCCCAGTACATTCGAGAAATCTACGGAACTGCCTTCCCTCAACATAAAATTTCTTTTGGAAAGCCTCTTTCCTTACTCTGGATTTGAAGTCCTTACAAACGGAGCTTACCTTTTGCCATGCTTTGTCTTTGCAGGACTTGCCGGAGCCGGTGCTTCAAGCGAAAAGTCTGCCTCCAAGACTGCTTTCTCAATTTTTGATGCCCTTAGCAAGGTCTGCTACAACGTCATGGCCTTTATCACGGAAATTCTTGCAGTAGGAATGATTGCCATTGCCACAAAGTGGATGTTCAGTTTTTCTTCAGTAATGGAAAGTGGTGTATACAAGCCCCTCTTTATTCTTCTTACGGTAGACGTTGCACTTACGGCTTTTGTAATCTACCCCTTCCTGTTAAAGCTTCTCTGCAAGGAAAATCATCCTTACCGCGTACTGTATGCAAACTTCTGCCCCTTCCTTACAGCCTTCTTTAGCGGCGACACAAACCTTGCCCTTACCCTTGAACTTAGGCATGGAAAGGAAAGCCTTGGCATAAGGCGCAGGACAAATGCAGTCGCACTCCCACTCTTTTCAATCTTTGGCAGGGGCGGCACTGCAATGGTCCAGGCGGTAAGCTTTATTGTAATCCTGCATTCATTTTCTCAGCTTAGAATAGAGCTTTCCAACCTTATATGGATTGCAACCTTCTCTTTCCTTATCTCCCTGTGTCTTTGCAGCTATCCGTCTGGAGGTCCTTTTGTGGCAATCACAATAATGTGCACCCTTTACGGCCGCAGTTTTGACTCAGGCTACCTGCTCTTAAAAAGTGCAGCTCCCCTTCTTTGCGCATACGCAGCCGGTATGGATGCCATCACCGCCATGTTCGGAAGTTGCTTCGTTGCCCACAAGACCCGCACGATTGACCACGTGGAGCTTAGGCACTTTATCTAAAACTTTCTCCACGAAGCGTAGGTTGCCATCTCCAACTTCCCCTGCTATAGTCTAGTCAGACTAGTTAATTTTACGACAAGGCTTCTGCAGGGCTACAAATGGAGACAAGTTATGAACGAATACGTTACGGGGGCTACAATCAAGAGGCTTCGCGAAAGCAAGGGCATGACCCAGGCACAGCTGGCGGACAAGATATTTGTTACGGCAAAGGCGGTTAGCAAGTGGGAAACAGGGCACGGGCTTCCGGACATTAGCCTTTTGGAACCCATTGGGAAGGCGCTTGGCATTTCCATAATTGAACTTTTGAACGGCCAGCACATCCAAAACAAGAACAGGGCATTTAACATGCAAAAGCTTTGCTTCTATGTTTGCCCGGTTTGCGCAAACATTATCCAGACAACAGGCGAGGCAACAATCAGCTGCTGCGGAATTACGCTTCCACCCCTGCAAGCAGAGGATGAAGATGAAAATGAAGATGAAGGGCACAAGATTTGCCTGGAAAAAGTAGAGGACGAATATTATGTTTCTTCAAATCACCCCATGACAAAGGAACATTACCTTTCGTTTTTTGCGGCGGTTTACGACGATGGAGTTCAGCTGGTAAAGCTTTACCCCGAGTCAGATGCCCAGGCAAGGTTCAAGGTGAGCGGTGCAAAGTGGATTTATGCCTACTGCAACCACCACGGTCTTTTTAGGGTTAGCGCAAAAAAGTAAAATTTCCGCGCAAGGAAAAAGCAAGGAAGAAAAGCCTGTCATCCTGACCTTGATTCAAGATCTGTAGAAGATGGCATTGTAGCTTATACAGACCCTGAAACAAGTTCAGGGTGACGGAGGAAAGTGATTTTTTGTGCTTGATGAAAAATACATCTTAGCAAGCCTTAGCAAAGCAATCCTAGCCGGGATTGTAGGGGCCAGCCGCAAGGCTGGTTGCCGTTAGGCAATGGAGGCGAAAGCCGGAACCCCGAAAAGTGTGTAAAAATGCCATCCTTGGCATTTTTACACACGAGTTTTCTTTTGAAAACTCGCCCTATTGATTTTGCAAAGACTTGACGCGCCCTCCATGGCGCTATCTGTTGGATAGAACATCTGTAAAAAAAAGAGTGCGCTCCAAAAAAAACAAAAAAAGCTAAAAAAAAATTCCCGCCTTGAAAAGACTGCATTTTTTCGCTAAAATAGCACCACTATGGAAAATGCAAAAAGAACAGTAACCTGCGGTGACTTGACTGCCGCCGACACAGGAAAAGACGTTATACTTAACGGATGGGTTCTCCGCACGAGAGGACTTGGCGGGCTCACATTCATACTTTTGCGTGACCG
>JAILHV010000086.1 GCA_024695625.1 Treponema sp. | reverse complement strand
GAAAAGTATGAAAAATATCAAGAAAAAGGAAATCTGTTAAATGCTCTATTAATTTCTGAAAGGGAATTAGAATCTATCGATATTGATAAAGAGGTTGAAAATTTCATTTCTCATGTATTATCAATATATTCTAAATTTCATAAAAAATATTTAATTGAATATGATCCAATGATGCTTGAGGAAGCAGTTAGAAGAGCTATTAATAAAATTCGTCCCTGTTCTGAAAGGAAAGAAGAATTTCGTGATACAATTTTATGGCTCACAGTATTAAACGCTGCAAAATCACAAGATGAAAAGAATATTGTTTTTATTTCAGAGAATACTTCTGATTTCTGTTCTGCCAACAATAAATTACATTCTGATTTACTAAAGGACCTTAAAGATAACGATATCCAAGTTTTTTATTTTAACTCAATAGAATCTTTCATAGAACAATACGCTGATAAAATTAACAAATTAACAGATGACAAAGTTGAAAGCTACTTATCAGAGAATAATATTGAAATTGAGGTCTTTAAATTATTAGACAGAGGAATATTTAAGGATATAATTCAAAGATTTATAGAACACAAGTATGATGATATTGATGATTTAACGTTATTGGATCATCAAATGCAGCTAGTTTCATTCAACTTATATGAGCTAAAAGATAAGACATATCTTATGACTGTTAATTGTGAGTATGCTTTAGATGTTGAATTTTCTCATACCGATGATGATGATCATTATGATAGTTTTTTTAAGAGTCATACATATAGCAGCAAACAATTATGTTTGGAAATAAAATTACAATTTGAACTTGATGAAGAATTTGAAGTAATGAATTGGGATTTATTAGATATAGAGGATATCTTTTATAATTAAAAAGTAGGTTTTATTATGAAAAGAATTTTTTTTGATGAATCAGGAAATACTGGCCCAGATTTGTTAAACAAAGAACAGCCTTTATATATTTTATGTTCCACAGATTTCAATGAAGAGAAAGCAAGGAAACTATTAGGCAAATACTTTCCTGATAGAAGAGAAGTTCATTTTAAGGACTTGAAGAAATCGAGTAAGGGAAGACAACAATTATCTTCTTTTTATAATGATAATTATTTATTGTTGCAGAATAATTGTAAAGTTATAGGGTTTCAAAAAGATTTTACTCTTGTTTGTAATTTTTTACTTTATGTGTACGAGCCTTATTTATATGAAAACGGCTTTGATTTCTTTGATGAAGGATTTAATATTCGTATTTCAAATCTTTTTTATTATTGTTTTCCTGCATTTTGCGGTAAAGAATTTGCTGTAAAACTTTATAATCAATTCAAGATGTGTATTTCAGAAAAAAGTGATGAAAATAATAAAAAATTGGTTTCTTTATTAATCGATGCTCGTAAAAATTGTTCTGATAAAGATTTTGCAAAAGATATATTGGATGAAATAATTTTTGCTTGTAATGATTTATCAGAAAATCTATCAGAGATTGATATTAGTTATCTGGATCCTTCTTATTCAGCCTTAATTAATCTTATTCAATTATGGATGAAAGATAGTCATGATTCTTTGGAAATTTGGCATGACGAATCAAACTCTGTTGCCAAAAGAAAAAAAGATATTGATTTCCTATCAAAATTAAGCATTAATCCCACCGAAGTCGGTTACGGCGAAATAAAAGCAACATATCCATTAAATGTAAAGAAATTATCTTTTGTTGAAAGCAATAATTCAGCTTCAATTCAGATATGTGATCTTGTTTCTAGTATTCTATTCTTTGTAAATACTAGTCCTAAAAAATATTCAGAGAATTTTCATAAAGAAATGAAGAGCCTTTTTCATAATTATCAATTTTCAAACTTAGTTATTCCTTCAACCGATGTAGAACCAATGTTAGAAAGAAAAAGAAAGCCTGGAGAAAAAGATATGGTTGATTTTTTAGCGGAACAGTATTATTTACACAGTATAGATGACCAAAACAATAAAGTATAAAATATAGTAAGGAGCCTCAATAATGTCCGAATCCCAGTTAATCGAATACAAAGAATCTTGGCGTGATGAATATCTCAAATGGATTTGCGGGTTTGCAAATGCTCAGGGCGGTGTGCTTTATATTGGTAAGCGTGATGACGGTTCTGTTTGCGGCCTTGCTGATTCAAAGAAACTTATGGAAGATATTCCCAATAAAGTTCGTGATGCGCTTGGATTGATTGTTGATGTAGATTTGATTACTGAGAACGGACTTGATGTTATAAAAATCACTGTTGAAGAAAATCCTTATCCTGTGAATTACAAGGGCGAGTATCATTATAGAACCGGCAGTACAAAACAGCTTTTGCAAGGTTCGGCTCTGACTAATTTTCTTTTGCGTAAGACTGGTAAAAACTGGGATTCTGTTCCGCTTGAAAATGTGAGTGTCGATGACCTTGATAAAGAAAGTTTTGATATTTTCCACCGTGAAGCAATTCGTAGTGGAAGAATGAGTAAAGATGATTTGAAACTTTCGAATCAGGATTTACTTGAAAAACTGAATCTTCTTGACGGGACTATGCTTAAGAGGGCTGCTGTTTTGCTTTTCCATCGCAATCCGGAAAAATGGATAACAGGTTCATTTGTAAAAATCGGCTTTTTTGAAACTGACGCAGATTTGCGCTATCAGGATGAAGTTCATGGTTCTCTTATGATTCAGGCAGACCGCGTTATAGATTTGCTTTACACAAAATATCTGACCGCAGAAATCTCCTATGACAACATCACCCGCATAGAGCATTATCCATTCCCTAAAGATGCTGTTCGAGAAGCGGTGTTCAATGCTCTAATTCATCAGGATTTTTCTGTTGGTGTGCCTGTACAAATCAGCGTTTACAAGGATAAGCTTTATATCAGCAATGATTGTGTTTTTCCTGCCAACTGGACAGCCGACACTTTAATGCAAAAACATCGTTCTCTTCCGCATAATCCGGATATTGCTAATACATTCTTTAGAGCGGGCTTTATAGAAAGTTGGGGCCGCGGCATAGAAAAGATTTGCAATCTTTGTAAGGAATACGGAATTGAAGAGCCGGAATATACAGTTCATCCTAATGATATTATGATGATGTTCAAGGCGAATGTACCAGAAGAAATTCAAAATACAAAAAATAGCAATGTTGCTAAAAGTGGCCTGAAAAACGAAAAGTGGCCAGAAAAGTGGCCAGAAAAGTGGCCTGAAAAAGCAGAACAGATAATTAATGCTATTTCAGATGATAATAAAATCACTATTGCAAAACTGGAAGATATGCTTGATATAGGACATACTACAGTGAAGAAAATACTTTCAGAAATGCAGGCAGAAGGATATATTCGCCGTGTAGGTGCCGATAAAGGCGGCTACTGGGAAATTGTAAAGTAGATTTTGCATACAAAAGTGTAGAAGGAAAAGAAATAAATTTGCCGTTTACCTCAAAAATCCATATCTTTTAACATATGGGTTATAAAATTTTCGTATCCTACAAATACGCTGACGACAGTATTTATCCTCTCTCAAACCCTTTAAGCAGGTTCCCCTTTAATAGAAGCACAGTCCGCGATTATGTTGATAAGCTGGAATCATATTTTGATCATACCAACAATATCTACAAGGGCGAATCTGATAATGAAGATTTATCTTATTTACCTGAAGATGCAATTTGGGAAAAATTAAAAGACAGAATATATGATAGCTCTGTTACAATTGTTATGATTTCTCCAAATATGAAAGAACCATATCGTTCTGAACGCTCTCAGTGGATTCCATGGGAAATTGCATATTCTTTACGGGAAACAACAAGAGGTGATAGAACGAGTCATTCTAATGCTATTCTGACTGTCGTTCTGCCCGGTAGACTGCATAGTTACAACTATTTTACAGAACCTTTTTCGTATCAACGAGCAGATGGACAATGTGGTTCTGGAAAAGACCCGGTGTTTTCAATTATCCGCAAAAACATGAATAACAAATGGAAATATGATAGTTCTTTTTTCTCTAGTAATGGATTTTTTCTGATTTCAACAGGTGATGAATCTTATATTCCTAGTGTTACATGGGATGACTTTATTAATCAACCCATGTATTATGTTAAATGTGCGGTTCGACACAAAGAAATGATTTTAAATTATAAGATTTGCAAAGATGTAGAAGATGATTTTTCATGGAGGTGATAAAATGAAACTTAATGAAGATGATAGGCTATATTTGCAATTTTTGCAGAACAACATTGCAAGAATGAATACAAATTCAGTTCAAGCTAAGACTTGGTGTATAGCAATTGTTGCAGCTTTGCTGGCCATATTTGCAGAAACAAAAAATACTAGATTTCTCTTAATTAGTCTTATTCCTATCATTTTATTTTGTATTTTAGATGCTCGGTATTTGCAACAAGAACATAAATTTGTTGGAATGTATAATGACTTTGTAAAAGGTAAAGAAAACGGACCGAATGTATATGAAATGCCGCTGAAATCATATGAAAAAGGAATAAAGGGCTTTTTTAAAGCTCTAAGCTCTTGGACAGTATGGCTTCCTTATGGCCTTATGTTGATATGTATTATTGCTTCCCTGTTTGGGTTTGAGAAATGAAAAAATGTGATAAAATAACACAAAATATCTGGAAAAATGTGATTTTTGGTCAAAAAATACTTGGAAAAATGTGATTTTCAGTGATATAATGCATATATGCTTAGAAGAAAAATTGATGAATATCTGGTTCAATGGAAAAACAATCCTGACAGAATGCCGCTTGTCATAAAGGGGGCGCGCCAGATTGGAAAAACATTTTCCATTAGAAATTTTGCTAAGAATTATAAGAACTTTATAGAAATTAATTTTATTACAGACCCGCAATTCAAAACAATTTTTAGTAACGGCTATTCACCGGAAGCAATAATAAGACAAATTACTCTCATAAAGCCAGAGTGGAATTTTATTCCAAACGAAACGCTGCTTTTTTTTGATGAGATTCAAGAATTTCCGGATTGTACTACAAGTCTTAAGTTTTTTAAGATTGACGGCAAATATGATGTAATTTGTTCGGGGTCGCTTCTTGGTGTTAATTATAATGAAATTACTTCTGTAAGCGTTGGATATAAAACTGATTGCGACATGCATTCTCTTGATTTTGAAGAATTTCTTTGGGCAAAAGGATATAAGCAGGGATTGATTGATGAAATCTTAGAACACATGATAAAACTGGCTCCTTTTAGTGAACTTGAGTATAGGGTATGGATGGAAAACTTTATGGAATATACAACTTTGGGTGGAATGCCAAAGGTTGTTGATATGTTCATAACCAATAAAAATTATTCTGGTACTCTACAAGAGCAACGTCAAATCCTCAAGGCTTACGAGGATGATATTACAAAATATGCCAGAGGTCTAGATAAAGCTAAAATAAAAAATGTCTATAACCATATTTCTGTTTTTCTTGCAAAAGAAAACAAACGCTACCAAATTACAAAGGTTGCGCCTGGAGCCAGAAATCGTGAATACATTGGAACAGTTGATTGGCTCAATGATGCAGGAATAATTAACATCTGTTACTGTCTTGAAAGTCCTGAACTGCCACTGAAAGGAAATTATAAACCAAATGATTATAAAATTTATTGGCGCGATACAGGACTTTTGATAGCTTCTCTTGATGAAGAAGCGCAGGTTGACTTCAGGCAGAATAAGAATTTCAATGCATATAAAGGGGCAATATACGAAAATATAATTGCTGATTCCCTCGTAAAGCAGGGGTATGGTTTGTATTATTATAAAAACGAGAAATCGACTTTGGAAATGGATTTCTTTGTTAGGGATTTTAGAAGCCTTATTCCTGTTGAAGTTAAAGCAAATGATAACGCTACAGTTTCACTTCGCAATCTTATAGAAAAAGAAAAATATCCTGATGTTCATTATGGAATAAAGCTTTGCAATAAGAATATTGGATTCAACGGAAAATTTTACACATTCCCATATTTCTGTGCTTTTATGCTCAAGAAATATTTTAATGAGTTTAATCAAAGTCATTATGGGAAGGAGGTTGAAAAATGACAAAATCAGCGCATCCAGAACGCGAGACGCAAAACCGCATCATTAAGTTTTTCCAGAATGAACTAGGTTATTCGTATATCGGAAATTTATCAGAAGAAGAAAACTACAATGTCCGCTGGGGTGACTTGAAAAAGTTTCTTTCGGATTCAGGGTATAGTGCGTCATTTATTGAAGCTTTACAAAATGAATTTGCAAAAATGCTTAATGATTTCTCCCAATCTTCATATCATACAAATAAAGAAGTTTACCGCATTTTAAAATACGGACTTAAACTTGCAGAACATACGGGGGATGCTCCTAAAACTGTTTACTTCATAAATTGGGAAAAGCCTGAGAAAAACAATTTTTACATTGCGGAAGAAGTAACTGTAAACGGCAATGTTGAAAAGCGACCAGATATTGTTCTGTACATCAATGGTATTGCTGTTGCTGTAATGGAATTAAAAAAGAGTACTGTAAGTGTCTCAGATGGCATCCGCCAGAATGTAACAAATCAACGCGAACAGTTTATTCAAAGATTTTTCTCTACGATTCAGATTTGTGTTGCCGCAAATGACAGCGAAGGTTTGCGTTACGGAACAAGCGGTACTGCAGAAAAATATTATCTTGAATGGAAGGAAGATAATTTTACAGACCAGCTTCAGGATAAGGATGATTTAGATAAATTTATTGAAGATAAATGCAGTCACCAGTTAAATCTTTTGGAAAAACAGTGTTACAGAGTTTTCCAAAAGGAACGACTGCTGGACATAATTCATAACTTTATCATCTATGATTCTGGCATTAAAAAAATTTGCCGCTATAATCAGTTTTATGCAATCAAACGTTGTCAGAAAAGGCTTGCTCGAAATCAGGACGGCATTGTCTGGCATACACAAGGCTCTGGTAAATCACTCACTATGGTCTGGCTCACAAAATGGATTCTGGAAAATATTACAGGCTCCAGAGTTCTAATTATTACTGACCGCGAAGAACTTGATGATCAGATAGAAAAGATTTTTACCGGAGTTGATTTACAGATAGTACGATCAAAAAGCAGTGACGACCTTTTGAATCTGCTCAATAATTATGATTCACGTCTTATGTGTTCTCTCATTCATAAGTTTGGCAGAAGAACTGGCGAAGTAAGCGACCTAGATTACGAAAAATATGTTGAAGAACTTAAGAAAACTATTCCTGCAGATTTTAGTGTAAAAGATAAGGTATTTGTTTTTGTTGATGAATGTCACCGAACTAATTCTGGAAAACTTCATCTTGCCATGAAATCTATCATGCCGGATTCTGTGTTCATAGGATTTACAGGAACTCCTTTACTTAAAGTAGATAAAGAGCAAAAGACAACAGCTACCTTATTCGGTGGTTTCATCCATACATACAAATTTGATCAGGCAGTTCGAGATGGAGTTGTTCTTGATTTGCGTTATGAAGCAAGAAATGTTCCTCAGGAAGTAAGCAGCAAAGATAAAATTGATGCCTGGTTTGAAGCAAAAACAAAAGGCCTTATGCCAAGAGCGACAGCAGCTTTAAAAGAAAAATGGGCAACCTTACAGCAGCTTTACAGTTCAAAAGACCGTCTTGAAAAAATTGCTTTGGATATAATTTTTGATTTTGAAACAAAACAACGCCTGTGCGATGGCAGAGGAAATGCCCTCCTGGTTGCAGGAAGTATTGTCGAAGCTTGTCGTTATTATGAAATCTTCCAGGATAAAAACTTCAAGAATTGTGCGATTGTTTCTTCCTACAAACCTAACCGCGGAGAACTGCGTACAGATTTTTCGAGTACAACAGAAGATTCTGAAAACTGGAAAAAGCAGAAAGCCTATCTGAAAATGCTTGGCTATGATCCTGATGTTTCAGTTGAAGATGATGATTTTTATAAGAAAATTGAGGCATTTGAAAAACGTGTAAAAGATATGTTTGTTGATGAGCCTGCAAATATGCAGCTATTAATTGTTGTTGACAAGCTTCTTACAGGCTTTGACGCTCCACCTTGTACTTATCTTTATATCGACAAGCCGATGCATGACCATGGTCTTTTTCAGGCAATCTGTCGTGTTAACCGCCTTGATGGTGAGGATAAAGAGTTCGGTTATATTGTTGACTACAAAGAATTGTTTGGAGATTTGAGAGAAGCTGTTAATTTTTACACCGGTGGTGCTTTAAGTGGCTATTCTGAAGAAGATATTTCTGGACTTCTCAAGAACAAACTTGATGAAGGTAAAAAGCGTTTTGAGTTCTTATTGCAGGAACTTTATACATTAACTGATGATGTTGAATATCCCCGCGACCAGCTTGCTTTTAAGCATTTCTTCTGTGGAGAAAGCGGAACCGTAGATCCTGAAAATGATGAAGAATATGCTAAACTCAGAAGCAAGATGTATAAAATTGTTTCAAGTCTTGCCAGAGCGTACGCAGATTTAAAACCTGCTTTTGATGATGTGGGTTATTCAAAAGAGCAGCAGGAAAAATATCATCGTCTTGTAAAAGATTATATAGATTTAAAAGACGAAATAGGGCTTTCCAGCGGAGACTTTATAGACCTCAAACAATATGACTCTGCCATGCGACATTTGATTGATAATTACATAAGTGCCCAGGAATCTGAAAAACTTGGCGATATGGAAAACTTTACTCTTCTGTCTTATATCAAAAAGAAACAGGAAGAAGACTTAAAGAATGGTTCTTCTGATACAGAAAAGAAAAACAGTAAGGCTCAACAGAATGTGGCAGAAACTATAGAAAACAATATTCGCCGAAAGATTATAGAAAAGACTCCTGTGAATCCAAAGTATTATCAAAAAATGTCGGAACTATTCCAGACTTTGATTGATGAAAGAAAAGGCGAAGTTGCTTCATATAAAGAGATGCTTGAAAAATATGCAAATCTAGTTTCTCAAATTGAAGAACCTGAAAAAAATGATATTCATCCAAAGGCTATACGTTCAAGTTCTGCCCTGTGTGCCTTGTATGATAATTTTACACAGAATGAAGAATATGCTTTAGCTTTACATCAGGCTGTTCTTGAAACAAAGCAGGATCACTTTAGAGGCGAGCTTATAAAAGAACGTCAGATAAAAGGCGGAATCTATAAGGTTGTCTGCAAATACCAGCCTGATTTAAGCAGAGAAGAACAGATGAAAAAAGTTGAAAAAATCTACTTGGTTGTTGAAAAGCAGGAAGAATACTAATGCAGATTATAGTAAGCGGAATTGATGTTCAGGTAAATCAAAAGAACATTAAAAACATGCATTTATATGTCAAACCTCCTCTTGGAAATGTTCTTGTTTCTGCACCCCTTTTGATGACAAAAAGATCTATTGAAAATTTTGTCAGGGTGAACCTAGGCTGGATAAAAAATCAGCAGGAAAAATATATAAATCAGCCCAGAATGACATCCCGCCAATATGTAAGCGGTGAAACCTACTACATCTGGGGAAAACAATGCTTTCTTGAATTTGTAGCCTCTGGTAAAAAATCTTTTAAGATAGATGGAAATAAAATCATCTTAGGAATGAAAAAAAACACAAGTGCAGAGCAAAGAGAAAAGTTCATCAGGGAAGAATTTAGAAAAATCCTTGTAGAACAATTGAATCGCCTTATTCCAAAATGGGAAGATGCAACAGGCCTTTATTGCGATACTTTTAAGACAAAATATATGCTTACACGCTGGGGGACTTGTAACTCTCAGGCAAAAAGAATCTGGATAAATCTTCAAATGGTAGAAAAACCTTTGGAGTGTCTGGAATACATCGTTCTCCACGAGCTTGTACATTTAAAAGTCCATAATCATGGCAAAGATTTTATTGCAATGATGGATAAATATATGCCCGATTGGAAAGATAGAAAAAATCTTTTGAACGAAAGGATTTTGGGTTGTTATAGTGAATGAACATGTCTGAGCTTGTATGGGCGAAAAAGAACTACTCCCCCAGAACCCACTTGATTCCCTTGGCAATGCGGAGCTCGTTTTCTGTAAAGTGATTTCCATTGTTCAGTTCAAAAATTGATTTGATTTTTTGTGATGTGTAGAAGGCTTCGAGAATTTCTGCATTGGCTTGTACGGTGGAAAGTAGGGGATTTTTTGTTTTTGATTCACTGTCGCCTAGGGAAAGGTAAATGCGGTCGGGCTTTGTTGCAAACGGAGTGTTTTTTACAAAATCTACAAAGCGCGGGAACCATGCAGAGGGGGAGGCGGCAACTATGCGTGGAAAGATTTTTGTCTTGTGGGGTGCGTAAAGAGCGAAGAGGCCTGCCAGGGAATATCCTGCAAGGACAGTGTATGTTTGCGGTGCAGGAAGTTTTTGCGAAATTGCGGGAAGTGCTTTTTCCGTGAGAAATTTGAGATAGCTGTCTGCTTTGCCGGAAAAGGGTCGGTCGTTTTTGCGGAGGGGCGGAATATCCCATGGGGAAAGGTCTGCGTTCCAGTCCATGCCGGAGATACAGGCAAGGGTAAAGGGCAGGCATTCAATCTCTTTGCATTTTTGCCACACACATTTTGCTTCGTCTGCAAAAGTATTCAGGAGAACAAGGGGGATGCCGGTGCTTGTGCTTTTGTCTGTAAAAATTTCTATGTGCTTTTCTTCCAGGTCAAATGATTCTGTCATTTTGTTTTGCTCCTGTTTTTGGGCTTTTACCACAAGGCTGTCCGTCTTTGTACTTGCGTGAATGCTGCATGTTATGATTATAGCATGATATTATTTTTTTGACTTGAATAACTTGTGATTTTATGATAGTATAAATTTTCAGTATGAAAACGGAAGCAGTTGTTTGCATGGCGATTCTCGAGATTAATAAAGTTGTTCATACTATTTTTGTTTGAATTTCAAAGGCGAGTTTCCTTTTTGGGAGATTCGCTTTTTTTTTGGCTTGCGTTAGGGATTGGAGCACCGCCGAAGGCGTTCCCGTAGGGAATGGAGGGGGAGGGGCCCCGGAAGTGCGGAAAGCCCGACCCGGAGGGGAACGCCCTTCGAGAGCCTCAGGGACCACCCTTCGACAGGCCGCTTGACGCTACGCTGCGAATACAAGGACCGCCCTTCGAGAGCTTTGCGGAACGGAGAATTAATTTGGTTTTTATAGGAGTTATATAGATGAAAAGAACAGACATTAACAAGGTTATGATTATAGGCTCGGGGCCGATTGTTATTGGTCAGGCTTGTGAGTTCGACTATTCGGGAACTCAGGCTTGCAAGGCTTTGCGCGAGCAGGGATACAAGATTGTTCTGGTTAATTCAAATCCGGCGACTATCATGACAGACCCGGTTATGGCGGATGCTACTTATATTGAGCCGCTGAATGTTGAGCGTCTTTCGCAGATTATTGAAAAGGAGCGTCCTGATGCTCTGCTTCCAAACCTTGGTGGCCAGACCGGTTTGAATATGGCTATGGAGCTTAACAAGGCTGGCATTCTTGACAAGTACGGCGTTAAGGTTATTGGCGTAAATCTTGATGCTATTGAGCGTGGCGAGGACCGTGAGATTTTTAAGGAGACAATGCAGAAACTTGGCATTGCAACTCCAAAGAGCGACATTTGCCACAGCGTTGAAGGTGCGGAAAAGATTGCCAACGAGATTGGTTTCCCGATTGTTGTTCGTCCTGCTTACACGATGGGCGGTCAGGGTGGAGGTTTCTGCTACAATGTAGAAGAGCTCCGCACGATTGTTTCCAACGGTCTTGATCTTTCTATTACCCACCAGTGTCTTATTGAGCAGTCAATTTTGGGCTGGGAGGAGCTTGAGGTTGAAGTTGTCCGTGATGCAAAGAACCAGATGATTGCCATCTGTTTTATAGAAAACATTGATGCGGTTGGCGTTCACACGGGAGATTCTTTCTGTTCAGCTCCATTTATGACGATTGACAAGGAGCTTGAGGAGCGCCTTAAGACAATGGCCTTTAAGATTGTTGAATCTATTGGCGTTATTGGCGGTACAAACGTTCAGTTTGCCCACAATCCAAAGACTGGCGAAGTTGTTATTATTGAAATTAACCCGAGAACTTCCCGCTCTTCTGCCCTTGCTTCAAAGGCTACAGGCTTCCCGATTGCCTTGATTTCTGCAAAGCTTGCTTCAGGCATGACTCTGGACGAGATTCCGTATTGGCGCGACGGCACTTTGGAAAAATACACTCCGGGTGGAGCTCCGGACGGGGACTATGTTGTTCTTAAGTTTGCACGCTGGGCTTTTGAAAAGTTCCGCGGGGTTGAAGATTCGCTTGGAACTTCCATGAAGGCTGTTGGCGAGGTTATGTCTATAGGAAAGACCTTTAAGGAAACCTTCCAGAAGGCCATACGCGGTTTGGAGAACGGACGCAGCGGTTTGGGCTTTGCAAAGGATTTTAACAGGAAGAGTGCTGATGAACTTTGCGAGATGCTTAAGACTGCCTCTAGCGAAAGGTACTTCCAGCTTTACGAGGCAATCCGCAAGGGTGTTTCTTTGGACAAGCTGCATGAGATTACTTATGTTAAGAAATACTTCCTTGAGCAGATGAAGGAACTTGTTGATTTGGAAGAGGAGATGCTTAAGAATCCTGGACGCGTTCCGGAAGACAAGCTTCTTATTCAGGCTAAGAAAGACGGCTTTAGCGACAAGTACTTGTCAAAGATTCTTAAGGTTAGCGAAAAGGCTATCCGCGACCGCAGGAAGGAACTTGGTGTGCACGAGGCTTGGCTTGCAGTTCCTGTTAGCGGCGTTAAGAATGCAAACTACTACTATTCAACATACAATGCAGAAAAGGACACTTCTGTTGCTACGGACAACAAGAAGAAAATAATGATTCTTGGCGGCGGCCCGAACAGAATTGGCCAGGGCATTGAGTTTGACTACTGCTGCTGTCATGCGGCCATGCAGCTTAAGGAAATGGGCTACGAGACAATCATCGTAAACTGCAACCCGGAGACTGTTTCTACTGACTATGATACTTCAGACAAGCTTTACTTTGAGCCTGTTACAACAGAAGACGTTCTTCAGATTTACGAGAAGGAAAAGCCATTTGGTGTTATCGTTCAGTTTGGCGGACAGACACCGCTTAACATTGCCCGCGAGCTTCAGGAAAACGGCGTGAACATTTTGGGTACTTCAATTGATTCAATTGACATTGCAGAAGACCGTGACCTCTTCCGCCACATGATGGAAAAGCTTGAAATCCCGATGCCGGAAAGCGGAATGGCGATTGACTTTAATGAGGCCAAGGCTTGCGCAGACAAGATTGGCTACCCGATTATGATCCGTCCTTCATTCGTTCTTGGTGGACGCGGCATGGAAGTAATCTATGACGAAGCTACTTTGAAGGAATATGTTGAAAAGGCTGTTGGCGTAACTCCAGACCGCCCGCTCTTGATTGACCGCTTCTTGAAGAACGCACTTGAATGCGAGGCTGACGCTCTTGCTGATTCAACACATGTTTACATTCCTGCCGTTATGGAGCACGTTGAGCTTGCAGGTATTCACTCTGGTGACTCTGCCTGTGTAATTCCTCCGGTTAGCATTCCCCAGAACAATCTGGACACTATTAAGGAATACACAAAGAAGATTGCAGAGAACCTTCATGTTTGCGGCTTGATGAACATGCAGTACGCTATTGAAGACGGAAAGGTTTATGTAATTGAGGCTAACCCCCGTGCTTCCCGTACAGTTCCGCTTGTTAGCAAAGTTTGCGACACACAGATGGCACGCCTTGCAACACGCATGATGCTTGGTGAATCGCTTGAATCCCTGGGCTTGAAGGACAAGGTGATTCCATACCACGGAGCAAAAGAGGCTGTCTTGCCTTGGAACCGCTTCCCCGGAGTTGACCCGATTCTTGGACCTGAGATGCGCTCAACTGGTGAAGTTCTTGGTCTTGCAGAAAACTTCCCGCTTGCTTTCTATAAGGCAGAAGAGGCTGCTGGCAGTGAACTTCCGCACGCACCGGCTGCATGGGAAAACAAGAAGGTTCTTATAAGCCTTAGTAGCAAGGAAAGCCTTAAGGAGCAGGTTCTTACAATTGGCAAGACCCTTAAGGATTTGGGCTTTACCCTTGTTGCTACGGAAGGAACAGCAGACTTCTACAATGCCAACGGAATTAAGTGCGGTATTGTAAACAAGATTGGCGGTGGCCGTCCGGACGTAATTGACATGGTAATGAACAAGGAAGTTTGCCTTGTAATCAACACACCACGTGCGCAGAGGAACTATGCAGAGGACCGCAAGACTATCCGCAAGGCCTGTCTTAAGTACAAGGTTCCTTACATCACAACGCTTGCAGGAGCGCTTGCTGCTGTTAAGGGCATAGAGGCTGTTAAGAATGGTAACGGCGGTGAAGGCGGAGTTAGGTCTTTGCAGGAATACCATAGCCTGATTAAGTAAAATAGACCCTGAATCAAGTTCAGGGTGACGTAAGGTGCACCTGTTTGTCATAGGGATGCCAGTTCTGCCTTTGGGTGGGGCTGGCATTTTTTTTTGCACTATTGACAGTGATGGCGCAACAATGTAAAGTAACTTAATAAAACATTCTAGGAGACACACTGCCGATGATACTGTAATTCTGATTTTCCACACGCAAAAATTTTTTGGAAGTCAGTTGCAGTATATTTTTTTTCTTTGCCCAGGTCTTGGGTTTGTGTCGGCAAGACAGCTGCAACGGCTTCTTTTTACGGAGGCCAAAGTGTCAATTCAAATAACAAAACTAAATTTTTCTTATCCTTCTTCAAGCGGAAATTTATTCGAGGATTTTTCTTTGCAGATTGGAGACGGCTGGACTTGTGTTGCGGGTAGCAACGGATGCGGGAAAAGTACTCTTCTAAAACTGATTGCGGGGCTTATTAAGGCTGACGGGGGAAAAATTTCTTTTGAAGGGAATGCGGTTTACTGCCCCCAGGAGACTCAGGATGTGCCGGATAATCTTTATACGGCTTTTTGGTCGGGTGAAAATGATGTGAGGAAGTTTTTTTCCAGGCTTTGCGTTACGGAGGAAATGCTTGAAAGGTACGAGACCCTTTCCGGCGGAGAGAAAAAACGCATACAGATAGCCTGTGCCTTGGCAGAGCGGCCGGAGGTTTTGCTTCTTGACGAGCCGACAAACCATCTTGATTCAGAGACGGCTGGGCTGATTGCCTCTTCTCTTTTGGATTTTGGCGGATGCGGTATTATGGTTAGCCACGACAGGAACTTTGCGGATTTGCTTTGCGGCCACACCATTTGTCTTTTTAACGAGGCAAATTCTTTTGCGGGAGGAAGGGACTGCCTTGCATACGAATCTTATGCCTGCGGACTTTCCAAGGCGTTGGAACTGAAAAGTGAGAATGCAGAAAAGACGCGCGGCGACTGGGAAAGGCTTAATGCAAAGGCTGGGGCAGAAAGACAGAGGAGTGCAAGGCTTGAGGCGGAAAACCAGAAGTCTAAGGCTAGGCTTTCCAAAAAATCTTTTGATTCGCATGACCATGACACCCAGGCCAAGATTGATGTTGCAAGGATTTTGGGCAAGGACAGGAGTACAGGGGATGCAAAGGCCCGTCTTGAAACTCAGATAAGGCAGACGGAAGCTGAGCGTGACGGAATAAAAAAGTCGCTTAGGAGAAAAGAGGGATTTTCTCTTTTGGGGACAGATTTTTCAAAGGCAATATGTGTGGAAGAGTGTATTCTTTCTGCTGGGGACTACAAGCTAAAAATACCCTTTATGGAAATTAAGCGGGGAATGAAAATTGCGCTTACTGGTTCTAACGGTGCGGGTAAGACGCTTTTTGTCCGCCACTTAATTTCCCTTTTGGAAAGTTTTGGCAGGAAGGATGAAGTGCTCTATTTGCCGCAGGAAATTTCTGACGGTGAAGCGGAGGCTGTTATTGCTGATTTTTATGGGCAGGATGAAGCTGAAAGGGGAGAAATACTTTCCACTTTGTACAGGCTGGGAAGTGAACCGGAGAGGCTTACCCTTTTGCCTTCCGAATGCAGCTTGAGTCCCGGTGAACTTAGGAAGCTGATGATTGCGCTTGCAGTACAGAAGCCGCTTTCGCTTTTGATTTTGGATGAGCCTACTAACCACATGGATATTACAAGCATTCTTGCACTTGAAAATGCACTTGCTTCTTTGGACTGTGCAATGATTGTGGTAAGCCACGACAAGGCTTTTCTTGGCAAAGTGACAAATGCAAGTCTTTTTGCTGAACGGAAGGGGATGCTTGGCGAGATAAGAAGTAAAGACTAGATGTGTAGGACTACGGATGGATGGTGGAACAGACCCTGAAATTACTTGCTCGCAAGTGCGTTCAGGGTGACGGTGCAAGTTCAAGGGGGGGATTGAAATATTTGCCATACTGCGGAATTCGTGGTACAATAGGTTTTAGTGACAAAAAGGAGCGGACATGAGCAAGAAAAAAATCCTCAAGGCCGAGGATTTGGACGGATATCTTACGGCAGAGGACAATGCGGACTTAAAGCGTCTTGATGAAATGTTCAAGGAAACGATGAAGTACTTTGAGCCTGTGAACAGGGAAAAAATTATTGAAGGCTTTGACAAGATGGGGCACGAGATGCATTCGATTTGTGCAAAGCACCCCAGAATCAAGGTGTATTCTTTTGAGACCGACACGCAGGCCCAGGCAGAGGCAAGCCGGGTTATTTCCAAGCTGCGCAGCGAGGACACTGACCACCAGGAATTCATGTACTACAGCCAGCGGGCATACGAAATGCTCTTCCGCATGGCATACGTAAATCAGAAGACAGACAAGACTGGGCATATTATTGTAAAGACTCCGGTTAATTTTCCGGTGCAGAACTATGCGGTTCACAAGATTCCCAACGTGGACCACAAAATTTGCAATACGGTTATGTGCGTAATGCTTAGGGGTGCTCTTCTTCCCAGCATGATTGTTTCCAAGGAGATTGAGGAATTTTCTTCTGCTTCTTATATTACGCCTTTTGCCCTGTTTAAGATTAGCAGGAATGACACTAAGAGTGAAAGCGACATGGAATACATTCTTGACCTGGACAAGTCTTTCTTTAAGCCTGAGCAGCTTGACGGCAAGGATTTGATTTTTGCAGATCCAATGAATGCTACGGGCGGTTCTCTTTTTACAGTTGTAAAATACCTTCAGGAGCTTGGGGTAAAGCCTGCTTCCGTTGCATTCTTTAATACGATTTCTACTCTGAAGGGCTCTATCCGGGTTACGCGTGCGCTGGAAAATCTTACCTGCTATACGCTTTGGATGGATCCTGTGATGAACGAAAAGGCTTACATAATGCCGGGGCTTGGCGATGCGGGTGACCGTCTTAACGGATGCGACGAAAAAGATCATCCGCGCAACATCATTCAGCTTTTGGCTGACTACGGGCACAATATTTCAAGCCTTTACCGCAGCCAGATGTTTGAGATAGAAAAAACAGTTTTGGGATAGGCAAGCAGTGATTGGGGAACTTCTGAAAACTCTTTGATGGGGCGCTTTTCCAGGTTCACCAATCAGTGCTTCTTAAAATAAAAATAGGAGAAATAAGATGGAATTGGTTTACGGAATTAAGGATAAGCCTTCTTTGGGAAAGGTCTTTTTGTTTGCAGTGCAGCAGCTTCTTGCAATTATGGCGGCAACCATAGCCGTTCCTGCCATAGTGGGAAACGGTCTTTCTGCTTCGGCGGCCCTTTTTGGCGCTGGCGTTGGTACGATTGTCTACCTGCTTTTTACAAAGAGTTCTAGCCCTGTATTTTTGGGAAGCTCTTTTGCTTTTATTGGCTCTATGTTTTCTGCCTTTGGCGGAGCGGTTTCTGTTGCGGCCGGCTACTGGGGTCTTATAATTGGTGCTTTTATGGCTGGTGCGGTTTACGTGATTATTGCGCTGGTTGTTAAATTCTGCGGAGTGAACTGGATTGACCGCCTTATGCCTCCGGTAATCATTGGCCCTACTGTTGCAATCATTGGTCTTTCGCTTTCCGGAAATGCCGTTGGCGATTTGATGAAATCTAGCGTTGAGGGTGGAAGCACTTATGTTGCCCTTGTGTGCGGTCTTTTTACCCTTGCAGTTACAATGCTCTGTTCTACTTACGGAACTAGGGTTGGTAGGCTTATTCCTTTTATTCAGGGAATGCTTGCTGGCTACATGCTTGCTTCTTTCTTTGCACTGATTGGACACCTTACCGGAAACCAGTCTCTTGTTGTTGTAAATTATTCTGCCCTGACCAGTATTGACTTTTCAAAATTCTCCGGCTACTTTTCGCTGCCAAAATTTACGGCTGTGCTTGGCGGTAGCGCGGGCTTAAAGGCTATAACCCCTTCTTACCTGCTTACGGTTTTTGCGGCTTATGTTCCTGTTGCATTCGTTGTGTTTGCGGAGCATCTTGCTGACCATAAGAACCTTTCTACTATTGTTGGCGTGAACCTTCTTGAAAAGCCTGGCCTTACACGGACGCTTTTGGGCGATGGAGTTGGAACTTTTGTTTCTTCTATTTTTGGCGGTTGTCCGAATACTACTTACGGTGAATCTATTGGCTGTGTTGCAATTACCAAGAACGCTTCTACGATTACAATCTGGGGCTGCTCATTCTTGTGCATTCTGTTCAGCTTGATTACGCCTCTTGTGGCATTCCTTGAAACTATTCCTAGCTGTGTTATGGGTGGCGTTTGTGTTGCGCTTTACGGATTTATTGCAGTGTCTGGCTTTAAGATGTTCCAGTCCGTTGACTTGAACAAGAACCGGAACCTCTATGTTGCCAGCGTGATTTTTATTACCGGTGTTGGCGGAATGGTTGTAAAGTTTGGTGCAGTTGAAATCCGCACCGTAGCTTGTGCTTTGATTCTTGGAATCCTGACCAACCTTATGCTTTCCGGAAAAAGCGTGGATGATTAGTTAGAACTTGAATCCCTTGGGCAGCATGCCTTTTAGCTTGTTCAAGTCCATGCCTTTTAGGGCATCCATGCTTGGCATTCCGCCCATGCCTCCAAGGCCACCGCCACCCATTGCGGCTCCCATCTGCTGCATCATTTTTGCCTGTGCTCCGCGGCCGCGTGCCAGCTTTTTCATGGTGAGCTTGGTTTTTTCAAACTGCTTTATGAGCTTGTTGACTTCTTGGACGGAAGTGCCGCTGCCTTTTGCAATGCGCTTTCGTCTGGCAGGTCCGATTATAAGGTGGTTTGCCCTTTCCTTTTTTGTCATGCTTTGGATGATGGCTTCCTGGTGCTTTATGTCTGCCTTGCTGAGCTGTTCGTCGCTTATCTGGCCGCCAATGCCGGGCATCATGTCTAGAATCTGCCTCATGTTTCCAAGTTTTTTTACCGACTGCAGCTGGTCAAGCATGTCCTGAAGCGTAAACTCGTTGCGCATCATCTTCTTTTGCATCTTGAGCGCTTCTTCTGCGTCGATTGTTTCCTGGGCTTTTTCTACGAGAGAAACAACGTCTCCCATGCCAAGAATGCGGCTTGCTATGCGGTCCGGGTGGAACTGTTCAAAGTCTTCTGTTTTTTCGCCTGTACCGATGAAGAGGATTGGCTTGTCGGTAATGCTTTTGAGTGAGAGGGCTGCACCACCACGTGCGTCTGAGTCGAACTTGGTGAGGATTACGCCTGTAAGTCCAAGCTGTTCGTCGAAGCTTTTTGCAATGTCTACGGCGTTCTGACCGGTCATGCTGTCTGCTACGAGGACTGTTTCCTGTGGGTCGCAGGCTTTTTTAATGGCAACGAGTTCTGCCATCATGTCTGTGTCTATTTGCAAGCGGCCTGCTGTATCTAGGATGATTGTGTCAAGGCCGTTTTTCTTTGCGTAGGTGATTGCGTTCTTTGCAACTTTAACTGCGTCTTTTGCACCGTCTTCTTTGTAGACAGGTACGTCGATTTTTTCGCCCAATACGCAGAGCTGTTCTATAGCGGCTGGACGTACAAGGTCACATGCGGCAAGGAGTGGGCGGCGGCCGTCTTTTTTTAGCTTTGCGGCAAGTTTGTGGGCGGCTGTTGTTTTACCTGCACCCTGGAGACCTAAGAGAAGAATTACGGACTGGGTGTCCGGGCCTTTTAGTGCAAGGTCTGTTTTTTTGTCGCCCAGCATGGCAACGATTTTGTCGTGGATGATTTTTACGAACTGCTGGCCGGGGTCAACTGCCTTTAGGACTTTTTCGCCCTTGGCTTCTTCGATTGTGCTGTTTACAAAGCGGCGGACAACGCGGAGGTTTACGTCTGCCTCCAGAAGTGCCATCTTAATTTGTTCGACGGTTTCTTCTATATTTTTTTCTGTGATTTTTGATTTTCCGCTTAAGGTGCGGATGATGCCGCTGAAAGTTCCGGTTAATTTTTCTAACATGCTTTTCTCCTGAAATGCTTTCTCCTGAAATTATTACTGCTGAAATTATTCAATAATAGCATGTCTGGGGAAATTACTCAATAAAGCAGACAGGAAATCAGTTTTGGGTTCTGCTAACAGAAAAGTTTGGAAGGAAAATCTTTGGAGGCGGGTCCCAGCGACGGAAAAAATCAAGGAATCCTCCCTAAAGGGTCCCTCCTTGCTTTTTTCCTACGTCCCACCTCCAAAGATTTTCCTTCCAATAATGACACATACAGTGCACCCAAAACTGATTTCTGTTTGCTTTGCATAAAAATAAGAATAAAACCGTAGAGCAAATAAAAGTACCGTCCGAAAGCTCCGTCCAAAAAATCAGCAGAATCATAAAAAACATACGATTTAATAAGAAAAAAAATTGCCATACTAGACTAGAGACTAAAAATTCGTTATATTTTATGAATCGCATTTGGCGTCAGATTATATTAAAATGAGTGTTGACTATGTTTGACAAGATTCTTACTTTCTTTTTTGGTTCGCAGAATGAGCGCGACCTTAAGGCCCTAAAACCACAGCTTGAGGCTGTACTTGCAAAAGACGAATGGGCATCTTCTTTAAAAGACGAAGACTTTCCCCTGCAGACAAAGGCTTTGAAGGAACGCCTTGCAAATGGAGAAACTCTTGACGACATTCTTCCAGAGGCATTTGCCCTTGCAAGGGAAGCCGCATACCGTGTTCTTGGCGAAAAGGCATACCCTGTCCAGCTGATGGGTTCGCTCGTGCTTCATTCAGGCCGCATTACGGAAATGAAGACCGGTGAAGGTAAGACACTCATGTGCGTTGCTGCTGCATACCTTAACTCCCTTAGCGGAAAGGGCGTTCACATCGTAACCGTAAACGACTACCTTGCCGAGCGCGACAGCCACTGGATGGGACGCGTATACAAGTTCCTTGGGCAGAGCGTAGGTTGCATCCTTAACAATATGGACAACGAGGCCCGCCGCGAAGCCTACGAATGTGACCTTACCTACGGTACCAACAATGAGCTTGGCTTTGACTACCTGCGCGACAACATGCAGATAGACATAAAGCGTAAGGTTCAGAGGGGCTTTAACTTCTGTATCGTTGACGAAATAGACTCTATCCTTATTGATGAAG